>SXXD01000237.1 GCA_005789685.1 Burkholderiales bacterium | reverse complement strand
CCAGGTCAGCAACGAATGCTTTCTCGGGTGTGACTTGTGACTCTTCAACGCCAAGTTGCTCAGCAATGATTTTTTTGACACGTGCTTCGATATCGCTCATGGATTCCCTCTGAGGGTTGTAAAAAAGGAGATTTTATCAGGTCATATGCATGCCGCCATTGACATGCAATTCCTGACCCGTTACGTAAGCTGCCAAAGGACTGGCCAAATAGGACACTGCGTGCGCAATATCCTCTGGTAAACCCAGTTTGCCCAATGGAATTTGAGCCATCAGGGCTTGGTGCTGCGCCTCTGGCAAAGCGGCCGTCATGTCTGTGGCAATGAAGCCTGGCGCCACACAATTGACTGTGATGTTGCGACTTCCCAACTCTCGGGCCAAAGCGCGGGTCATGCCGGCCACACCGGCCTTGGCAGCAGCGTAATTGGCTTGTCCTGGGTTGCCAGCAGCACCTACCACGCTGGTGATGCTGATAATTCGGCCATAGCGCTGCTTCATCATGGGGCGCATCACAGCGCGGCTCATGCGAAAAACAGCCTTCAAATTGGTGTCCAAAACCGTATCCCAATCTTCGTCTTTCATGCGCATGGCCAAAGTGTCTCGGGTAATGCCCGCGTTGTTCACCAACACATGCAAGCCGCCTTGTGACTTGACGATTTCGTCGATCAGTGCTTCGCCTGCAGCAGCATCATTGACGTTCAAATTGGCACCACGACAGCCCGAATAGGCGGCCAGCGCATCAGAAATGCGAGCGGCACCTTCGTCTGTGGTGGCCGTGCCAATGACTGTTAAGCCTTGTTTGGCCAAATCCAGTGCAATGGCGGCGCCAATACCCCTAGAAGCACCCGTGACCAGTGCAACTTGGCCTTTGAATTCTGTTGTTGTCATGCCAATTCTCCTTTGGCTTGTGCCAATGAGGCAGGATCAAACACGGGCAGACCCGTCATGTCAGCATCAATGCGCTTGACCATGCCTGCCAAAACTTTGCCTGGGCCACATTCAAGGACCATGGAGATGCCTAGGGCCTTGATGGCTTGAACGCATTCAACCCAACGCACGGGGCCAAAGGCTTGTCGATACAGGGCATCTCGAATGCGATCGGCGTCTGTTTCAATGGCGACATCGATGTTGTTGACGACTTTAATTTGGGGCGCTGCAAATGTGGTGACTGCCAATTTTTCTTTCAGCTTTTCGGCTGCAGGCTTCATGAGGCTGGAATGAAAAGGCGCTGACACAGGCAAGTTCAAAGCACGCTTGGCGCCCATGGCTTTTAAAACTTCACAGGCTTTTTCAACGGCAGCTTTGCTGCCCGCAATGACAATTTGAGCAGGATCGTTGAAATTCACAGCCTCGACGACTTCACCACTGTCAGATGGGAAAGTGGCTTTTGCTTGCGCACACCCTTCAATGACTTTCGCAGCATCCATTCCCAGAATGGCGGCCATGGCACCCACACCCACAGCCACAGCATCTTGCATGGCGGCAGCACGAAATCTCACCAGGGGCGCAGCCTGAGCCAATGTCAAAACACCAGCAGCCACAAGGGCTGAATACTCACCCAATGAATGGCCTGCAACCACGGCAGGTTGTGCACCGCCTTCTGCCAACCAAGCTCGATAAGCAGCTATCGCAGAAACCAGCATGACAGGTTGCGTGTTGGTCGTTAAGCCCAAGGCTTCTTTAGGGCCATGATGAATCAGCGCACCCAAGTCTTCGCCCATAGCGTCAGAAGCTTCTTTCAAAGTTTCCACAACAGCTGGATGATCACCCCAAGCGTCCAACATGCCCACCGATTGGGAGCCTTGACCTGGAAAAACGAAAGCAAATGAACTCATGATTTCAAAGCGCTGTGAATCAATATTTTAAGAGGACCGAGCCCCATGTAAATCCGCCCCCAACGCCTTCGAGCATCAGGGTTTGGCCTTTGGTAATTTGCCCAGAACGTATGCCGTGGTCAAGCGCCAAAGGAATAGAAGCAGCAGATGTATTGCCGTGTTGATCCACAGTGACAATGACTTTGTCCATGGACATTTTGAGTTTACGCGCAGTGCTTTGCATGATGCGAATATTGGCCTGATGGGGCACCAACCAATCGATGTCACTGGCATTCAAACCAGCTTTGCTCAAAGATGCCAGAGCTGTTTCTTCAAGAACGCCAACAGCCAGTTTGAAAACTGCTTGTCCGTCCATTTTTAAAACGGGATCACCCAAAATGGCACCCCCAGAAACATGACCTGGTACGCACAAAAGTTCTGAATATTTGCCATCGGCGTGAATGTCGGTTGCCAAAATGCCTGGCGTGCTAGAGGCCTCCAACACAACGGCACCGGCACCATCACCAAACAACACGCAGGTGGTACGGTCTTTGAAATCGAGGATGCGGCTGAAGACTTCAGCACCAATCACCAAGGCTCGTTTGGCCGTACCGGTTTTGATCATGGCATCTGCCACAGTCATGGCATAGATGAACCCGCTGCAAACCGCTTGCACATCAAAAACGGGGCAGCCCGCAATGCCTAATTTGCTTTGAAGCAAGGCAGCTGTGGAGGGAAACACCATGTCGGGTGTGGACGTGGCCACAATGATCAGATCAATGTCAGAGGGTTGGCAAGCAGCCGCCTGCATGGCTCGCTGGGCTGCTTCAGCCCCTAAATCACTGCTGCCAATGCCTGCATCCACGAAATGACGGGCGCGAATGCCTGTTCTTTCTACGATCCATTCGTCTGAGCTTTCGACGCCTTGGGCCGCCAACTCTGCAACAAGGTCTGCATTGGCCAGTCTTCTTGGAGGCAAAAAGCTGCCTGTGCCAGAAATACGAGAATAAATGGTCATTCGATAGCGGCCGGGTTGGCTGAATTTTCAGCAAGCCCTTGTGTATTCAACAAAGGGGCTGCGTGTGCAATTCGAGTAGCAACGCGGCTAAGCAGTTGATGTCTGGAAGCATCATACGCTCGGTTCAAGGCGACGCGGAACGCCAGTTCATCGGCCGAACCATGGCTTTTGAAAACCAAGCCGCGTAAACCCAGCAGCGCAGCGCCGTTGTAACGGCGATGGTCAACTCTGTTTTTAAACGAATTTAGAACGGGATAAGCAACGATAGCAGCAATTTTGGTGAAGATGTTGAGAGAAAACTCAGATTTCAGAAATCCACCCATCATGGTGGCCAAGCCTTCACTGGCCTTCAACGCCACATTGCCAACAAAACCATCGCACACCACAATATCAACAGTTCCCTTGAAAATATCGTTTCCTTCGACATTGCCATAAAAATTCAAATCACCGGAGTTAGCAGCAGATCGCAACAGTTCGCCAGTTTTTTTGATAATTTCGTTGCCTTTAATGGCTTCTTCGCCAATATTTAAGAGGCCAACACTGGGGCTTTCATTGTCTTGCAAGACAGAAACCAAGGCTGAGCCCATGACAGCAAACTGCAAAAGATGCTCGGGCGAGCAATCGACATTGGCACCCAAATCCAACATGGTGGTGCCTCCACCCTTGAAATTGGGCATTTGACCCGCAATGGCAGGCCGGTCAATGCCATCCATGGTTTTTAGAACATATTTCGCGATAGCCATCAAGGCGCCAGTATTTCCAGCCGACACGGCAGCGTCGGCCCGGCCCGCCTTCACCAACTCGATGGCGACACGCATGGATGAGTCTTTTTTCCTGCGCAGGGCCACCTCTACAGAGTCGTCCATCCCCACCACCTCAGCGGCTTCAACGATGACAGCGCGATCGTGCTGAAACGAAGCCAGTGCATCTGCTTGGCCGACCAAATGCAAGCGCGCGTTAGGGTGCGTGTCTAGAAAATGACGACAAGCGGGCAACGTGACCTTGGGACCGTGGTCTCCCCCCATGCAATCTACAGCAAGGGTGAAAAATTCTTTGGATGACATATTGTCAACAGACACAAATACAAAGGCCCGAGGCTACCTTGAATGTAGCATCGGGCCTGTATTTCAAGCGTCAATTAGGCTTCTGATTTGTTCTTCAGAACTTGGCGGCCACGGTAAAAGCCGTTGGGGCTGATGTGGTGACGCAAATGAGTTTCGCCAGTTGTTGGCTCGACAGCGATACCAGGCACATTCAGCGCATTGTGCGAACGATGCATGCCACGCTTAGAAGGTGACTTTTTATTTTGTTGAACAGCCATGATGGCTCCTTGGATGCGTTGGAAGCAGCGTTGTTGAGGATCAGGACAAGCGTCCTTTTCTGGCCAAGCGCAAAAAGCGCAACGCGGCTTAGGGTTAAACAGTGAATGAACTAACGCGCCCTCACAGGCACGAAGCCGCTGATTATAGCCCAAACTTTCGTCCCAAACCAGCGCGTTAATTTGGTTTATTCTTCAATTGCGCCAATGCCGCAAAAGGGCTGGGTCTTGCCTCCAAAGCCTCTTCAAAGGCTTCATCGACGGCCGACATTGGCACCAAATTGGGGCATTTTTCATGCTTGGGCACAAGGGGGGCAGACATGATGAGCTCGTCTTCAATGAGTTCCACAACGTTCAATTCAGGCGTCAAAACCAGCAAGTCCTCCTCGGATTCGTCGTCTTCTGCTTCTGCCGTAGCTTCATCCGAGACAAATCGAAAGGATGCGTCGGTTTTCACAGACAATTTGACGGGGCCCATGCACCTTTGGCACTGCATGGGCAAATCAACCTCGGCTTTCAGGTGTGTCCAAATTTGAGAATCACCATCCGAAACAAGTACCAACTCACCTTGGAGAGCCCATGAAACATGGGCCGGCTCCCCTGAATCCTGCAAAGAGGACTCAACAGGGCTTAGCGCTAATTCAGCCAGTCTGGGCAACTGAGCCAGACTCAGTTGCCCTTGCAAACTGAGCCCCTCTTTTGCAAAAGCCTTGACATTGAGGCGATTCAAATCAAATTTTTTATCCATGCCTTCAGTGTAAGAGAATTGAGGCATGTTCAAAGACAAACAGCAACCCACATTGACCGCGTCTGGCCGCACTCTGATATTGGGCTCGACCTCTCGTTACCGCAAGGAATTGCTGGCTCGACTGCGAATTCCATTTGAAACTGCGGCGCCAGATGTGGATGAAACGCCACACAGCAATGAGTCGCCCAAAGACTTGGCTCTCAGATTGGCGCTTGCCAAGGCTCGCGCTGTTGCGCTCAAACATCCAGATGCCGTCGTGATTGGCTCTGACCAGGTAGCAGACTTAGATGGAATACCCCTGGGCAAACCTGGCAACCATACCAACGCCATCTTGCAACTGCAACGCATGCGCGGCAAAACGGTTATTTTTCAAACAGCGCTGTCCGTTGTGTGCATTGCCACAGGTTATGAGCGCACCGATTTGGCTGAAGTGAAAGTGAAGTTTCGCGATTTAAGCGATGCTGAAATTGAAACTTATTTGCGGGCCGAGGAACCTTACGACTGTGCTGGCAGTGCCAAAAGCGAAGGTCTGGGCATTTCGCTTTTGGATGCAATTGACAACGACGATCCCACGGCCTTGATTGGCCTGCCACTGATCAGAACATGTCAATTGCTTCGAGAAGCAGGCGTGAAATTGTGATGACACAAGCAGCGCGCCAATTTGGTAAACTTTTTTTAGTGCCAGCCCCGCTTGACTTCGGTTGCGACGAAGACGTTGATCTGCAACAAGTGATGCCCATGGGAACCATTTCGGCAGCCGCTAACATCACGCACTGGATTTGCGAAAACGCCAAAACCACACGCGCCTACCTCAAACGAATCGATGCATGCACCCCTTTGAAAGCCAGCATCCAAACACAAACCATTGTCGAGTTGCCAAGACAAGTGCATAAGAAAGGCGATCATCTGGGCAGCTTTGATGCCAAGCCCTTATTGACAACTGCACTGGAAGGCGAAGACATGGGCTTGGTCAGCGAAGCTGGCATGCCGGCAGTCGCCGATCCTGGTAGCTCAGTGGTTCGTGCAGCGCACGAACTTGGCATCCAAGTGATTCCCCTGATCGGGCCTGTTTCCTTGTTACTGGCATTGGCGAGCAGTGGCTTGAACGGCCAAAATTTTGCGTTTGTAGGGTACCTGCCACAGGAACCCCAAGATCGCGCCCGAAGAATTAAAGAGCTAGAGCAATACGCTTTGAAGTCAGGTCAAACTCAACTCTTCATTGAGACCCCTTATCGCAACGCGGCGCTTTGGTCGTCATTGGTTCAAACTTTGCTGCCTGGTAGTCGATTGGCATTCAGCAGTGGTTTGACATTAACGAGCGCAGTCAATCAAAGCTCGACAACGCAACAGTGGCGGAAGTTGCCCTTAGGACAAATGCCTGACGGGCTGAACAATCAGACGCCAGCTGTTTTTGCAATTGGCATTTAAGCGGCGCCTTCAACAAAGCCCCAGCTTGAAGCTACTCGAAAATCGATCAGCGAATGACGCTACTTGAGCGGATGGCTTTCCAAGCGCCCTCCCCCATGGCTGCACCAAAGCGCTTGACCAAGCGCTCAGCCACATTGTCTTGGCGTGAATAGTCAACCAACTCTTCAGCTTTCACGACATCACGAGCCACTTGGTCAAGGCTGGCCAATTCATCTGCTAAGCCTAACTCAACCGCTTGCTGACCCGTCCAAAATAAACCACTGAACATGCCTGGTGTATCTTTCAAACGATCGCCACGACCTTTTTTAACCACCGTAATAAACTGCGAATGAATGTCGTTCAGCATGAACTGCGCATGTTTTCGCTGCGCCTCGGTCTGTGGGCTAAAGGGGTCTAAAAATCCCTTGTTTTCACCCGCCGTCATGAGCCGTCTTTCGACACCGAGTTTGTCCATCAAGCCGGTAAAACCAAAGCCATCCATGAGCACCCCAATGCTGCCCACAATGCTGGCCTTGTCGACATAAATTTTGTCTGTTGCCGCAGCGATGTAATAGGCCGCCGATGCACATGACTCTTCAACTACGGCATAAATGGGCTTTTGATGAAGTGCTTTGAGTCGAACGATTTCATCGTTGATGATGCCAGCCTGAACGGGACTACCGCCAGGAGAGTTGATAAGCAAGATCAAGGCTTGCGAGCCGGAGTCTTCCAAGGCGGCGCGCATTGCAGCCACCACATTCTCTGCACTGGCGTCTGCGCCATCGGCAATTTCACCTTTGATATTGACCAGCGCGGTATGCGGCCTTGTGATGCTGGTAGAAGTTTGGTTGTGTGAAAACACCTGCCACAGCACCACCAACCAAAACAACAACCAGCCTAGCCTCAAACCCACTTTCCATCGACGCGAGGCTTGTTGCTCTTTCAAATTGGACTGAACCAAATCTGACAAGATCTGACGCTCCCAATTGGCATCGGCGCTTTGAACGGAAGACTTTGCAGGGGCGCCCAAAGACGCTTGATGGTGCAGGCTCTCGTTGGGGGTATTGGATGATTCAGGATTTTCAGAACTCATGAGAACTCAAAAGGTTTTAAATTGAAATCAGTATGCCAGTGAACCACACCGCCTTGCTCCGACAAGGTGATTGGGATCAAACCACCATTGCAAGGGCCGCCTGCGCAGGCGCCAGAATCAGGGCGGTACAAAGCACCATGTGTTGAACAAATGAGGAATTGTCCCGTTGTGTCAAAAAAACGGTTGGGTTGGAAATCCATCTCCATTGCCACATGGCTGCAACGGTTCAAGTAAGCATGAGCCACACCCTTAAAACGGATGGCAAATGCCCTGCAGGTTTGACCAGCATAAATGACATCGAAAGGAACCGCCAAGCCCCCGTCGCTCAGGTCAACTGAATGGCACAAAGGAATGACCTTGCTCTCAAGCATTTTCAATCAGCCATTGCCGCAGTTCAGACACAGAATGCGCAATGAACTTCGGCTTCAAATCATGGAAAGCAGAAGGCTCGTGAGCGCCATAACTCACCCCGACACTGGCACAACCTGCATTCAATGCCATTTGTAAGTCGTGTGTGGTGTCGCCAATCATCAGGGTGCGCTCAGCCTCCACGCCAAACTCCCGCATCAACTCATGCAGCATGATTGGGCTGGGCTTGCCTGCTGTTTCGTCTGCTGTGCGTGAGCCATCAAACACGCCCTTTAAGTCAACCTCATGCAAGGCTTCGTTCAAACCTTGGCGGCTCTTGCCTGTGGCCACCGTTAACCAATGGTGACGCAATTTCAACTCTGCCAACATGGGCAAGACACCGTCAAAAAGAACAATGTCGTTTTGGTGTGCCGTGTAGTGGTGGCGATAGCGCTGTCCAAGTTCTGGGTATTTTTCAACAGGGACATCGGGTGCGGCGTGCGCCAGTGCTTGCATCAATCCCAACCCGATGACATAAGACGCGGCTTCTTTGCTTGGTTCTTGCCCGCCGACATCGACCACAGCGCGCTGGATGCAACGCGTGATGATGGCGGTGGAATCAAACAGCGTGCCATCCCAATCAAAGGCGATCAGGTCAAACTGGCGGGGACGTGGACTTGGGTTTGGCATGATTGACATACAGTTGCAGTTCAGATGGTAGGTTTGATTTCAACTCGACTCGCTTGCCGGTAGCAGGGTG
>SXXD01000236.1 GCA_005789685.1 Burkholderiales bacterium | reverse complement strand
TGTAGCCACCGTAGTAGTCAACTTCGGTATTGGCCTTGCCGCCAGCGTCTTTGATCCACTTGATGCTTGAGCCCCAAACGCCCACATAGACGCCGCTCTTATCGGCGTAATCTGCACCGCCACTCAAAGCTGGGTCGAAACGGCTTTGTGAAATGCCGCGGTAACGGTATTCATTCACGCTACCCACATTGAAAGACAAAGTGGATCCTGGGGCTACGGGTGCGGCTTGCGCAAATGCATTGCCAGCAATAGCCAAAGACATGGCCAACATCAGGGGGGTTGCGATTTTTTTCATGAGAAGCTCCTGTTGAATGAGAATGAGACTTGTCCTTCAAGCATTTAGCATGCCAATGCTGCACTGCATCAGTGCAAGCCATTGTCATCGCTCTGAAATGGTTTTTTTGAGGGCACAGATGTTCCAATGCCAGTTGCACCCCCCTAGGACTGGTTTATAAAAAGTCTTACAGCTATTGCACCCGTTTGGTGCGCGGAGCAAGTATGCGTTTATCTTTGGTGCAAAGCCGGGCTTTGCTGGGCCTGCAAGCACCCTCCGTCACGGTCGAGGTGCATCTGGCCAATGGTCTGCCCAGCTTTACTTTGGTCGGCTTGGCAGATGTCGAAGTCAAGGAGGCTCGGGAGCGGGTTCGGTCTGCGCTTCAAAACTCAGGTTTTGAGTTTCCCAGCAACCAGCGCATCACGGTCAACTTGGCGCCCGCTGACTTGCCCAAAGACTCTGGCCGTTTTGATTTGCCAATTGCTTTGGGCATTTTGGCGGCCAGCGGTCAGATCGATGGCGCTCGCTTCAAAGACTACGAATTTGCTGGAGAGTTGTCCTTGTCTGGGGCCTTGCGGCCGGTCCGAGGTGCCTTGGTCATGGGCTTGGCTTTGTACCAACAGGTCAAAGCACACGCCTTGGTCTTGCCACCCGGAAGTGCTGAAGAAGCCGCGTTGGTCCCGGATGCGAGAGTTTACAGAGCGCGTCATTTGCGCGATGTGGCAGATCAATTTTGTTTAGCAGGCGCAAGCGCTTCGCAAGCGGCACCCAATAACCCGGATGGATGGGCGCGAATGAGTCACACCCCAGGCCCACATTGGGATGACCCTACTTCCTATCCAGACTTGGCGGATGTGAAAGGCCAAGCCGGCGCCAAAAGGGCGCTTGAAATTGCAGCGGCGGGCGGACACAGCCTTCTCATGGTGGGGCCACCTGGTTCGGGCAAGTCCATGCTAGCGCTTAGGTTTGCTGGCTTGTTACCACCGCTTAGCGTACAAGAAGCTTTAGAGGCCGCATCTGTGGCCAGCTTGGCGGGTCGGTTTCAACTGTCGCAGTGGTTGGTGAGAGCAACACGCCAGCCGCATCACTCTGCCAGTGCCGTGGCCTTGGTGGGTGGTGGATCACCGCCAAGACCGGGCGAAATTTCTTTGGCCCACCATGGTGTTTTATTTTTAGACGAGCTGCCAGAGTTTCCCCGCGCGGCCTTGGAGGCTTTGCGCGAGCCCATGGAGTCGGGCTGCGTCACCATCTCTCGCTCCGCGCAGAGTGCTGAGTTTCCCGCTCGGTTTCAGTTAATTGCTGCCATGAACCCCTGCCCCTGTGGCTATGCAGGGCACGCCAGAAGTCCGGGCCAAAGCGGCCCTGTGTGTCGCTGCACGCCAGATCAAGTGCACCGCTACAGCAGCAAAGTCAGTGGCCCCCTTTTAGACCGCATTGATTTGCACATCGAGGTGCCCAGCCAAAGCGCAGCATTGCTCATCAATGCGCCTGCGGGTGAAAGCACGGCTGTGCTTAAAAAGCGATGCCATCACGCACGCTTCATAGCGGCTCAAAGGCAAGGCTGTAGCAACCATGCTTTGAGTGGCGCCGCCTTGGACAAGCACGCGGCCTTGGAGCAAGATGCCTTGGCTTACATCACGCAAGTTGCATCCCATTTCGGATGGAGTGGTCGCAGCTCGCACCGCGTTTTAAAAATTGCCAGAACCATTGCTGATTTAGCCCAAAGTAACAACATCGAAAAGGCCCACATCGCAGAGGCCGTGCAATACAGACGGCCCGTTGCGGGGCACTGATAATAGAGCCATGAGCAGATACCGTTCCTATTGGGACCCCACCCAAATTGGCAAGCAAACCACCGCACTCGGCCCGTTTGCGGTATGGCTGTCTTGGCCACAACTCATTACTTGGGGCAGTGTGTTTTACACCTTCTCTTTGGTCATGGGCCCTGTCGAGCGCGAGTTGGGTTTCAGCCGAGCCGAAGTCTCCTTGGGGTTTAGCTTGGCTTTGTTGGCAGATGGATTGATGGCGTATGCAATAGGTTGGCTGATTGATCGCGGCCATGAACGCCGTGTCATGACCTGGGGCTCTGTTTGGGTGGGTGCTTGTTTGTTTGCCCACAGTTTCATCGACTCCTTAGCTGGGTTTTATGCCGTATGGCTAGCTTTGGGTATCGGCATGTCCGCCACACTCTATTCACCTGTTTTTGCCATCGTTACGCGCAGATTTCCAAACGATTTCAGGCGCGCCATCATCATCATGACGTTTTTAGGCGGGCTGGCCAGTACAGTGTTCTTTCCGCTGTCGTCTTGGCTGATTCAAGAGTTGGGTTGGCGCCATGCCCTGTGGGTTTTGGCGCTCCTTCAATGGCTAATCTGCTGGCCATTGCACGCTTGGCTGTTGCGCGGCGCCCCAAAAAGGATTGACTTGGGACATGCTGCTAACACAGCGATTCAGCCGCCTTCCTCTTCTAAGTTACAACACGAACAAGCGCCACCCGAGGCCATCAAGGTTCACTTCAAGCGTGCGCCTTTTTGGTTGCTTGCCGGTTTCATGTTGACAACCTTAAGCGTCAGCTCAGCACTGCCAGCGCACATGGTGAGTTTGTTGGAAGAAGCGCATTTGTCACCCGCCTGGGTCATTGCCATTCCGGCCTCCATTGGCGTCATTCAAGTGTTGGGGCGGCTCTTGTTGTTTGTCTTTGAAAAACATTTAGATGTTCATGCGGCCAACAAATGGATTCCTTGTTTGGTGCCTTTGGGATTGTTGTTTTTAGTGGTGGGTGGCTTGGAGCCTTGGGCCGCCTTGATGTTCGTCTTGTTCTATGGTTTGGGCAATGGCCTGAACACCATTGTCAAAGGCACCGCCATGGCGCAATATGTCAGCCGCGACCATGTAGGACAACTCAATGGTGTATTGGGTGTGCCACTGGCTTTGGGCCGCGCTACAGCACCTTGGGCTTTAGGTTTGATGTGGACGCCCGAGGTGGGCTACACGCATGGCCTGCGCTGGCTTTTAGGGCTGGGCGTTTTAGGCGTGGCTTGTTTGTGGTGGGCGCAAATCAGTGCTCACAAATTAGGCGCCAACAATCGCTGAATATCGGCCGCTTTCAAGTTCTGTCGCTTGGCCAAATCTTGCACTTGATCTTCTCCCACTTTGCCCACGTTGAAGTACTGACTGTTGGGGTGGCTCAGGTAAAAGCCTGACACACTGGCCGCCGGCGTCATGGCCAAACTGCTCGTGAGGCTCATGCCAATCTCGTTGCACTGCAGTAGTTCGAACATTTGTTTTTTCACAGAATGATCAGGGCATGCGGGGTAGCCTGGTGCGGGCCTGATACCTTGGTATTTTTCAGCAATCAATTCTTCCAGCCCGGCTTTCTCATGCGCGGCATAGCCCCACAAATCTTTGCGCACACGTTCGTGCATGCATTCGGC
>SXXD01000041.1 GCA_005789685.1 Burkholderiales bacterium | reverse complement strand
CTTGAGCGGCTTTGGATTGAGGCAAGTCCAGCCGAATGGCGCTGGTCAGGAGCGGTGCCGTAAGAATGAAAATAACCAACAACACCAGCATCACGTCTACCAAAGGCGTGACATTGATGTCACTGAAGGGTTTGGCTTGCGCTGCGCGAGGGAGTCGACCAAATGGCATGGCTTTGCCTTCTGGCCTGTTAGTTGTGTCGACCGGTGAGCAAGTTCATCAGGTCTTGTGCAAAACCCTCTAGCTCAATTTCAATTTGCGCCACCGTGCGGCCCAGCACGTTGTAGGCCAAAACCGCAGGAATGGCCACTGCCAGGCCAGCGGCGGTCATGACCAAAGCTTCGCCTACGGGGCCGGCCACTCGGTCGAGGGTAATTTGGCCCACCTCAGCCATACCGCTCAGGGCGTTGAAAATGCCCCACACGGTGCCTAGCAAACCCACAAAGGGCGAAATTGCGCCCACTGTGGCCAACAACAATTGGCCCCATTGCAGCCGATTGACCGTGGCTTGCAAACTGTCGCGCAGGACCCGGGTGAGTTGATGCTCGCGTTCGCCAGCGGCCGCCAAGGTGCCGCCCAAGGGCAACAAAGTGGCCTCCAAAAGTGGGGTGACCGATTGATCGCGGTCAAATTGCGCAACGCGGGCATGCGCCTCTTCAAATTGAGCGGACTGCCAAAAAGCGGCCGTGCTTTGCGGCACGTCTAATTTCACGCGACGCAGCAAATTGAGTTTCCAAAAAATGACCACCCAAGTGCTGACCGACATGGCCAGCAAAGCCACCGCTACGAAGCGGGTGACCCAGTCACCTTCTGCCCAAAAGGTCAATAAATTCATGGGCTGGGGCTTTATCTCAAGGACAGCACATCGAACATGTCGAAGAGGCCCGTTTTTTGGTTCGCTAAAAATCTAACCGCCCGCAAACTGCCTTGTGCGTAGGTGGACCGGCTGGAAGACTTGTGCGTGACTTCAATGCGTTCGCCGGTCCCCGCAAACAAGACGGTGTGGTCGCCCACAATGTCGCCGCCGCGGATGGTGGCAAAGCCAATGCTGGAAGGGTCACGCTCGCCCGTGACACCTTCGCGGGCATACACGGCGCAGTCTTTCAAATCTCTGCCTAAAGCATCGGCAATGACCTCGCCCATTTTGAGAGCGGTGCCCGATGGCGCGTCTACCTTGTGGCGGTGATGGGCCTCGATGATTTCAATGTCATAACCCGTGGCCAGCGCTTTGGCAGCCATTTCAAGCAATTTGAGCGTGACGTTAACGCCCACGCTCATGTTGGGTGCCATGACAATGGCCACGTCTTTGGCGATGGCTTTGATTTCGTTTTTCTCGGCATCGGAAAAACCGGTGGTGCCGATGACCGCCTTAACGCCCAAGGATTGGCAAATTTTCAAGTGCGCCAAGGTGCCTTCAGGCCGTGTGAAATCAATCAGGTATTGGGAATTTTGCAAGCCCAGCTTCAGGTCGCCGGTGACCAAGACGCCACTGGCTTTGCCCATGGCAGCGCCAGCATCGGTACCGACAGCCGTGCTGCTGGCCAAATCGAGCGCGCCCGTGAGGCGGCAATCTGGGGCATTGGCAATGGCCTCAATGAGCATATGGCCCATGCGGCCAGATGCGCCTGCAACAGCCACAGCATGCAAGGGCACTGAATTTGAAGATGCGACTTGTGTCATGGAATTCATCAGCGCTTGGCTGGTTCAAGCGGAGGGTAAGAACTTGGCAATGGCAAGGCTGCTGGGGCTGGGTCGGCTTTGCGAACGGGTACAGGGAATTTGCGCAAATCTTCTTCTTTGGCTTCTAACTCTGGCACTTTGGTACTGGATTTTTTGGCCACCAATTTGGTGACGAACTCAGTTTCGCTAGGCAACTCGTCGCCTGTGACGCGCTCGAGTACATCGCCTTTGAACCAAGCACTGAGGCTAAAGCTTTGCACTGGCACACCTTGGCGGCGAATGGTGAAGACGTAATCCCAGCGCTGCTCGTGGAACACGCTGGCAACCAAGGGCGTGCCCAGAACTTCTCGCACCTGCATGCGAGTCATGCCTGGCTTGAGGAATTCTTTTTGCTCACGCGAGACAAAGTTGCCTTGAACCACCTCAGGGATGTACAAAACGGCATCCGTGGCCACATTGAGTCGAGGCAAACTGCAGGCACTTAAAAGGGCCAGCAAAAAAGGCACGGCAACGCCCAAAGAAAGCGTGCTACGCAGAGAAATAAGAATTTGTTTTTTCATGGATGCTTGGCAGACCATATGATGGGGTCATTGTAGCGGTAGCATTCGGCTCTGGCGAAGCCCCTTTGACCAAAGCCCTTCTCATTCATTTGCAACTGAAAACACATGGACGAACTCAAAAGCACCGGGCTGAAAACCACCATCCCTCGTCAAAAGATTTTGGAAATCTTTCAAAAAGGTGTGCAAAGGCACATGACGGCCGAGGATGTTTTCAAGCACCTGCTCAATGACAATGCCGACATCGGATTGGCCACGGTATACCGAGTCCTCACCCAGTTTGAACAGGCTGGGCTTTTAAGCCGAAACCATTTTGAAAGTGGCAAGGCAGTGTATGAGCTGAACGAGGGGCAGCACCATGACCACATGGTGTGCCTAGACTGCGGCAAAGTTGAAGAGTTTTACGACGCCGAAATTGAAAAAAGGCAACACGATGTGGCCTTGTCCAAGGGCTTTGTGATTGCCGACCATGCGCTTAGCTTGTACGCTCACTGCACCCAAAACCCCTGCCCCCATCGCAACCGAACCTAAGCCGTCAACAGGCTAAGTCAGGCTCACTCAGTCCATGGCCGCGCGTTGGGCCGCCATGAAATCTTGGTAGGTGTCAATGCCCCGCATTTGCAAAATGGTGTTGCGCACGGCAGCCTCCACCAGCACCGCAATGTTGCGGCCAGCCACCACCTGAATGACCACTTTGCGAACCGGAATGCCCAGCACATCTTGCGTGAGCGTTTCTGTGGGAATGCGTTCGTAATCACGCTCAAAGTTCTCGTGACGCACCAAGTGCACAATGAGTTTCAAACGCATTTTCCGACGAACCGCGGTTTCACCAAAAATAGCGCGAATGTCGAGCAGGCCAATGCCGCGGACCTCGAGCAAGTTTTGCAGTAACTCTGGGCAACGGGCTTCAATGGTGGTTTGGTTGATGCGAAATAAATCAACGGCGTCATCGGCCACCAAGCCATTGCCCCGAGAAATCAACTCCAAACCCAACTCGCTCTTACCGAGGCCTGACTCGCCCGTGATCAAGACACCCAAACCCAAAATATCCATGAACACACCGTGCATGGTGGTGCGGTCGGCAAAGTGTTTGGACAAATAAGCCCTGAGCACATCAATCACAAAAGCCGACGACTCGGGCGTCGAGAACATGGGGATTTGCGCGCGCTCACACACTCGAAGCAAGGCATCTGGCGCAGTTTGACCATCGGCCAAGACCAACACCGGGGGCTCCAAGGTGACGATGCGTGAAACACGCCTCAAGCAATCCTCTTCGCTGCCTCGCATCAAATAGGACACCTCGCGTTCACCCAAAATTTGAACCCGGTAAGGATGGATGTAATTCAAATAGCCCACCAAGTCGGCACCTGAGCGCGCGGCACGAACGGCGACTTCATCAAATCGGCGCTCTGAGGCACCCAAGCCCGCAATCCACTGCCACTTGAGTTTGCCTCGGTGGTCTTCAAACAGCGCATCTGCGCTGACAGCGGTGGGCTTCATCTCAACCTCGATTCGTTGATGGGCTAAAGAGCAGCATTCTTACTTGGCAGGCAACCACTTGTCGATCAGATCGTGCAGGCTTGACGCCGTTGCGCTGCCGATCATGTTGTCGCGTGTACTGGCATTGCTCAAAATTTCAGCAATTTCAGACAAAATTTCCAAGTGCTTTTGAGTGGCCGCTTCGGGCACCAACAAGAAAATGAGCAACTTCACCGCTTGCTCATCGGGGGCATCAAAGCCAATGGCTTGTTCCAATTGAAACACTGCCGCCATGGGTGCCTTCAAACCCTTGATGCGGCCATGAGGAATGGCCACGCCATGACCTAAGCCCGTAGAGCCTAAGCGCTCTCTGGCAAACAAACTGTCAGTGACCAAGGCTCTGGACAGGCCATGCAAACTTTCAAACAACAAACCCGCCTCTTCAAAAGCGCGCTTCTTGCTGGTGGCATCTACGCCAACCAGCACTTGTTCAACAGGGAGAATGGCTGCAAGTCTGTTCATATCGAGGGCGGATTATGCACCCTGCGAAAGCTAATCTCCCAAAAAAAACCGCACCCTAGAGGTGCGGCGGTGTTATTGACTTCAAAAAAAGGGCTTTTACATCATGCGCTTGGGCGCAATATGGTGATGGTCCAAGATTCGGTTTTTGTGATTGACCACTTGGCGGTCCAGTTTGTCAACCAAGTCATCGACGGCCGCATAGAGGTCTTGGTGCGAACTTTCTGCAAATAAATCATTGCCTTTGACATGAATATTGCACTCTGCTCGCTGTCGTTTGTCTTTCTCTTTTTGTTTCTCAACGGTGAGCAACACTTTCACATCCACCACTTGGTCAAAATGCCGAGTGATTCGGTCTAGCTTGCCAGTGACATAACTTCTGAGTGCGGGGGTAACTTCGAGGTGGTGACCACTGATCGTCAGATTCATAAAAAAGCCTCCTGTTGCTCTCTGTGACACACAACCACCGGCCCAAAATGGGGGTGGGCTGAATCCACTATGCGCCCCCCTACCGTGAAAAGCAAGCTTGACCATTTAAACCCTTTGATTTGCTCAAGTCTTGCACTTTTCTTGCTGAAAAGCTGATAAATTCCTATCTTGAAACAATTCACCAATTGTTCAAGCTTGAGTTTGGCCATGAAGCCTCAGTTTGCTGGCCAGCACAAAGCTTAAAAGGCTGGCGCCGCCCCCCAGCAATGCTGCCATCCAGTAATGGGTCAAATGCGCATTGCCATCACGACCCAAAATTTGTCCCCCTACCAGTGCCGCCAGGCCCATGGCAAGTGACTGCACTGCTGAATTCAAGGTCATGAAACTGCCGCGCCTTCGAGGATCTGCAGAGGCGCCAATCAAGGCCATGCCCGGAATCATGCGGCCGCTCATCACCACAAACAACGCGGAAGAAACCAGCAAAACGCCCACCATGGGCAGGCCTGCAGACAAGGTCATCGCCAGCAAAGGCAAGGGCATCAGAAGGGCCAAGCGGCGAAACGCATAGGCTTTGCCCGCGCGATCCGACCAATGCCCAATGAATCGCGCAGAAATCAGGGTGCAAATTCCGCCGGTCAAATACACATAAGGAATTTGCTCTGGCTTAAAGCCCGCATTGCCTTGCAAATAAAGTGTGATGTAGGGAATAACTACAAAACCCGCAAACACCATGCTCGATGACATGGCATAGGCCCTCAGGTGATTGGGGTCGACCAACACCAAGCGCAGGTTGGCCAACATGCTCGGCGCTGAATCGCCAATGGGATGCGCCGCCAGATGGCCCTTCAAGCTGGGCAGGGTTTTTGCAGCGCCCAAGGCACACACACTCACCATCAGCGCGATGGCCAAAAATGGCGCATGCCAATTGAAATGAGAGGCCAAGAAAAGTGACAAGGGCACGCCCGCCACGGTGGCCACGGAGAAGGATGTCATGACCACACCCATCGCCCGACCTCGGCGCTCAAACGGAATGACTTCTGCCACGATGGTTTGAGACAAGGCCATTAAGACACCCCCAAAAAATCCCGATGCCACTCTCGCCAACATCAGCCAAGCATAAGTGGGGGCGAAGCTGCAAGCCAATGCTGCCACCCCAAACAAGGGGTACAGGGTCAGCATCATTCGCTTGCGGCCAAAGCGGTCAATGTAGGTGGCGGCCAAGAGACCTGATAAGCCCGCTGCAAAGGTATAGGCCGACACCAAAAACCCAAACTCACCCGCAGAAATACCAAAGAGTTCAGTCAACTGGGGCCCTAAAGGCATCATGATCATGAAGTCAAGGACGCTGGTGAATTGGATGCTGGCCAGGGTCAATAAAAGCCAGCGTTCGCGCTTTGGCGTCAAATGTGAAGTCATGGGTGGTTTTCCTGAAGCTCTGACTCTATCATTCGAACATGCACCTTGATGACCTCACTCAAACTGACACCCTCGGTGGCCGCTTGGGCCAGCCACCACAGAGCATCACGCGTGGTTTGGTGCTCATGGGGGGTGGCGCCAGAACGGCCTACCAAGCCGGTGTTTTGCAGGCCTTGGCAGCATTAATCAAGCCGCCGGCTGGCAAGGCCGACGCCTTTCCCTTCCAAGTCTTGGTGGGGACTTCGGCAGGCGCTCTGAACGCCACCTATTTGGCCAGCCGGGCCATTGACGGCCTAGCGGCATTGAGCGGGCTTGGCGCTTTTTGGCAGGGTCTGCATTCTAATTTGGTCTACCACCTGCCCGATACACCCATGGCTCAGTTCAGCCGCTGGGCAACGGCATTGGGCGTCACCCTGTCGGCCCGCAAACAAGGGGCCGCGCTTGACAGCATGCCACTGGTCGACACCTTGCACCGACGCATTGCCCTGAACAACATCGAACTGGCATTGACACGGGGGGACCTGAAAGCCTTGGCCGTCACGGCATCCAGTTACACCACAGGCGTGCACTGGACTTTTTGCCAAACTCACCAATTGGCAAGCGCAAAGGCATGGAACAGGCCTGGACGTCGCGCCGAATTGCAAGACATCACCATAGAGCATCTGATGGCCTCGAGTGCGATTCCTTTTTTATTTCCAGCCACACCGCTTTGGGTCGACGGCAACATGGAATACTTTGGCGATGGCTCCATGCGGCAAAGCTCACCGTTATCGCCTGCCGTGCACTTGGGTGCCAACAAAATTTTGGCCATTGGCGTTGGGCAACCCCAAAGGAGGTCCATGGACCTATCGGGTTCAAGCTTGCAGGCCAGCGCAGCCAGCAAACACAGGCCCAGTCTTGGCAATATTGCAGGACATGCGATGGCCAGTGTGTTCAACGACACCTTGATGGCCGATGTTGAACAAGTCCAACGCGTGAATCAAAGCATTCAACAATTAAAAAATCACCTCTCTGAGCACCACGGTGTGGCCCTCGCTCAGTCCCTGCCATTTCGAGAGGTGGAAGTTTTGGCCATGCAGCCCAGTGAGTCACTTGACGCCTTGGCCCAAGCGCATGTCCATGAACTGCCGCGGCCCGTGCGCCGTGTTTTAGAGGGGCTTGGGGCATTGAAGGGTTCGGGCGCCGGGCTTGCGAGTTATCTTTTATTCGAGCCCGGATTTTTACGCGCACTCATGGCGCTGGGTGCTCAAGACGTGGCCATGCGCAAAGAAGAGCTCTTGGATTTTTTCAGCGATTCAGTGCCATAATCCGACCCATCATTATTTTGGAGTTTGCTCCGTGGAAAGCCACCCTAGTTGGTAGCTTTCGAATGAGATGGTTCCTGTGCTGCACGCCTAGATGCAGCTTAGCCAGTCGTTCGAAAGCTGCTTTGCCCTCATTGCCGCCTTATCGAACACTTGGCCCCCAGTTTTTGGGGCTGAAGGAGATCTGCCATGCTCAACATTTTTACGCTAGCCAACGGCCGCTTGGTCCAGGAAGAGATTGAATCTCTGGAAGAGTTGTCCAAGTTCCAGCCTATTTGGGTCGACCTTGAGTCGCCCACTGTGGAAGAAAAGCGTTGGATCAAACAATACTACGGCCTGTCCATTCCAGACGATGCGATGGACGAGGACATCGAGGAGTCTGCGCGCTTCTACGAAGAAGACAACGGCGAATTGCACATTCGCTCTGACTTTTTAATTGCCGACGAAGACGAGCCCCGCACAGTTCGTTGCGCCTTCATTTTGAATCTGCAAAACGCTGATCTGCGCAGCATGGGCGTTCTGTTTTCCATCCACGACGAAGACGTGCCTGTGTTTCGCTTGCTGCGTTTGCGTGCGCGCCGCGCACCTGGTTTGTTGGAGGACGCCAAAGAAGTTTTGCTGAAATTGTTTGACGCCGATGCCGAGTACTCTGCCGACACGCTGGAAAACATTTACGACAAGCTAGAAATTGCCGGCAAGCTGGTGCTGTCTGGCGACGTGACCGACGCCATGGCCGGTGAAGTGCTGGGTGCCATTGCACGCCAAGAAGACTTGAATGGCCGCATCCGCCGCAACGTGATGGACACACGCCGCGCGGTGAGTTTCATGATGCGAAGCAAAATGTTGAACGCAGAGCAGTTTGAAGAAGCACGTCAAATTTTGCGCGACATTGATTCACTCGATTCGCACACTGAGTTTCTGTTTGAAAAGATCAACTTCTTGATGGACGCCACGGTGGGTTTCATCAACATCAATCAGAACAAGATCATCAAAATCTTTTCAGTGGCCAGTGTGGCCTTGCTACCACCTACGCTCATTGCCAGCTTGTATGGCATGAACTTTCAGTACATGCCCGAACTGTCGCAAACTTGGGGCTACCCGTATGCGCTGTGCCTCATGGTGGCCAGTGCCGTGGTGCCGATGTGGTACTTCCGCAGACGCGGTTGGCTTAAGTAGGCAAACGCTTTAAAAATTCAGAAACGATGGTCACGCTGTAATGGCTGGCCACCTCTTTCACGAATTTTGGAAAATCGATGTGCGCCTCATCGTCTGCTCTGTCGGACAAGGTTCGAACTACGCACAAAGGGACGCCATAATCGCGGCAAACTTGGGCCAATGCCGCACCTTCCATTTCAACGGCCAAGGCCTCTGGCAAGGCACATTGCAATCGCAAACTTTCAGAAGCGCTGGCCACAAATTGATCGCCACTGATGATCAATCCCGCATGCACTTGAACCTGCGGCAAGGTGTGCCGTGCGCTCTCTAAAAGGATTCGCGTGAGGTCTTCGTCTGTTTTGAATTTGGCGCATCCAGACAAGGGCACGACATACTGAGGGAACAAAGGCTCAGCATTCATATCGTGCTGCAACAACTCACTGGCCACCACCACATCGCCAACACTGACATGCTGCGCTAAGCCACCCGCCACCCCCGTGAACAACATGCGTTTGACTTGGAATTTTTCTAGCAAAACTGTTGCGGTGAGGGCTGCTGCCACTTTGCCAATGCCTGACAAAACAGCAACCACTTCATGGCCCTGAAGATGACCGACCCAGAATTGTCGCCCCGCTACGTTTTCGCAATGCGCCTCAGGCATACAGGCCAGTACTGCCGACAACTCCTCTGGCATCGCACCAATCAGCGCGATACGCGATGGCTCATTGGGGAGCATCGCGAAGCTCCCGGCGAAGGATTTTACCCACCGCGGTTTTAGGCAACTCTTTTTTGAACTCAACCACCTTGGGTTGCTTGTAACCCGTCATGTTGGCTTTGCAATAATCACGCACCGCCATCTCAGTGAGGGTTGTGTCTTTTTTCACGATCACCAACTTCACAGCTTCGCCTGTTTTTTCATCGGGCATACCTACCGCGGCGCACTCTAAAACACCTGGGCACAAAGACACGGTTTCTTCGATGTCGTTAGGGTAGACATTGAAGCCGCTGACCAAGATCATGTCTTTCTTGCGATCGATGATTTTAAAAAAGCCATGCGCATCTCGAATGCCAATGTCTCCCGATTTGAAATAACCGTCAGCGGTCATGCTGCGTGCAGTTTCGTCGGGACGCTGCCAATAACCCGCCATCACTTGGGGACCTTTAATGGCTATTTCACCCGCTTGGCCTAACTCGATCACTTCATGGCCTTCATCGTCCAAAAGTTTCATGTATGTGCTTGGCAAGGGAACACCCATGTTGCCCGTGAATTGTGTGCTGGTGGTGGGGTTGCAACTGGCAGACGGACTGGTTTCAGACAAGCCGTATCCTTCGCAAATAGGGCAGCCGGTTTTTTGTAACCACAATGTCGCTACCGCGCTGGTGACTGCCATGCCGCCGCCAACGGACACCTTGAGGTTTTTCCAATTGACTGTGTCAAAGTCTGGGTGATTGGCCAAGCCATTGAACAAGGTATTGACCGCCGGAAAACTGTGAAATGTTTGTGTTGACAAGGCTTTCAACACCGCGGGTAAATCGCGTGGGTTGGGGATCAAAATAATTTTGCCGCCCGTGCGCATGCCCAGCATCATGTTGACCGTAAATGCAAAGATGTGATAAAGCGGCAAAGCACACACCGAAGTGGGTTGCTCGTTGTCTGGCACCCGCTTCATGACGGGCTGGTTCCAAGCTTCTGATTGCAACAAGTTGGCAATGACGTTGCGGTGCAAGAGCATGGCGCCTTTGGACACACCGGTGGTGCCGCCGGTGTATTGAAGGACGGCAATGTCATCGCTGTGAATCACCGGCTTGACAAATGTGGCACGCTGTCCGCGCTTCAATGCTTGATTGAATTTGACGGCACCAGGCAAGTCAAAGTCTGGCACCAAGTTCTTCACATTGCGAACCACAAAGTTCACCAAAGTCCCTTTGGGCATGCTGAGCATGTCGCCCATGGCACACAGCACCACGTGCTTGATTTGAGTTTCTGCGATGCACTTTTGCAGTGTGACTGCAAAGTTTTCG
>SXXD01000235.1 GCA_005789685.1 Burkholderiales bacterium | reverse complement strand
GGTCAAACATCGCGTTTGAATTTTCAGAATTTTGAAGCCAATGTGAAGTTGCCGCCAGAGACTTTTCAGTTCAAAGCACCTGCGGGCGTGCAGGTCATTCGGCCATGAACGCCAGCGTTCACCTACAGCAGCCTTTGGCAGAGCGCTTGCGTCCCAAGCATTTGGGTGAGGTTATTGGGCAGCAACATCTGATTGGTGAGGGCTTGGCCCTTCGCTTGGCATTTGAATCCGGCCAGCCACACAGTTGCATTTTGTGGGGTCCACCGGGTGTCGGCAAAACCACCATTGCTCGGCTCATGGCGGATGCATTTGATGCGCAATTTATCAGCATCAGTGCGGTGCTGGGTGGCGTCAAAGACATTCGAGAAGCGGTCGATAAAGCCGAGGCCGCATTGAATGGGCTGCAGCCGCAAAGAACCATTGTTTTTGTAAACGAAGTCCATCGTTTCAACAAAAGCCAGCAAGACGCCTTCTTGCCGCATGTTGAAAGTGGCTTGTTCACTTTCATTGGCGCAACCACCGAGAACCCCTCCTTTGAGGTCAACTCTGCCTTGCTTTCTAGAGCGGCCGTCTATGTTCTGCAAGCCCTCAACGAAGAAGACTTGAAACTCATTGTGAAACGCGCGCACGCCATTGGTGCGGTGCCACCATTGGCAACAGATGCAGAGCAGCGACTGATTGCTTATGCCGATGGCGATGCGCGTCGTTTGCTCAACACCCTTGAAACTTTGGCTGTCGCAGCGCAAACAGAGAAGCTCGAAGCTATTTCAGATACATGGCTGATGAAAGTTTTGGGCGAACGCATGCGCCGATACGACAAAGGTGGTGAGCAGTTTTACGACACCATCAGTGCGCTGCACAAATCTGTCAGGGGCTCAGACCCAGACGCTGCGCTGTACTGGTTCACGCGCATGTTGGATGGCGGTGCAGACCCTCGCTACATGGCCAGACGCCTCATTCGCATGGCCGCAGAAGACATTGGCTTGGCCGATCCGCGCGCCCTTCGCTTGGCGCTTGACGCGGCAGAAGTTTACGAGCGTTTGGGCAGTCCTGAAGGTGAGCTGGCCTTGGCAGAATGCGTGATTTATTTGGCAGTGGCAGCCAAATCGAATGCCGTTTACAAGGCCTTCAAGGAGGCCAAGTCATGGGTCAAAAAAGACGGTACTCGCCCTGTTCCCATGCACCTGCGCAATGCACCGACGCAACTCATGAAGAGCTTGGACTATGGTCAGGGCTATCGCTATGCCCATGACGAAGAGGGCGGCTTTGCGGCTGGAGAAAATTACTTGCCAGTGGGCATGCCAGCGCCAGGGTTTTATCGACCTGTGAATCGTGGGTTAGAGTTAAAGATTGCAGAAAAAATGGCAAGCTTGAATGAACTGAATCAAGCCAATGCAACAAAAAAATAGGAGTTTGGTATGGATGTCTTTCTTCAGCAGGTGATCAATGGTTTGGTCCAAGGCAGCATGTACGCCCTGATCGCCTTAGGCTACACCATGGTTTACGGCATCATCAACTTGATCAACTTTGCCCATGGTGAGGTGCTGATGGTGGCTGCCCTGACCAGTTGGTCTGTAATTGCGCTCATGCAAGATGCCACGCCTGGCATGCCCGGCTGGTTGATGCTCATCGTCTCTTTGGTCATTGCCAGTGTGGTGGCTGCTTCACTCAATTTTGCAATTGAAAAAATTGCCTATCGTCCTTTGCGCAACAGTCCCAAATTGGCGCCACTGATTACCGCCATCGGTGTGAGCATCTTGCTTCAAACCTTGGCCATGATCATTTGGAAGCCCAACTACAAACCATTTCCAACCTTGTTGTCGACCACTCCCATCAACGTGGGTGGTGCTGTGATTTCCACCACACAAATCATGATCTTGGGTGTGACCGCCATTTCCTTGGCTGTGCTCATGTGGCTGGTCAATGCCACCAAAGTGGGCAGGGCCATGCGCGCAACTTCTGAGAACCCCCGAGTAGCAGCCTTGATGGGTGTGAAACCCGACATGGTCATTTCTGCCACCTTCATCATTGGTGCCGTGTTGGCGGCCATTGCGGGGGTCATGTTTGCCTCCAACTATGGCACGGTGCACCACAGCATGGGCTTCTTGCCGGGCTTGAAAGCGTTCACGGCGGCAGTGTTTGGTGGCATTGGCAACTTAGGGGGTGCGGTGGTGGGCGGTATTTTGTTGGGCCTCATTGAATCCATCGGTTCGGGCTATATCGGCATCCTCACGGGGGGTGTTCTGGGCAGCCATTACGCCGATATTTTTGCCTTCATCGTGCTCATCATTGTGCTCACATTGCGGCCCTCTGGCCTGATGGGCGAGCGTGTGGCCGATCGCGCGTGATAGAAAAGGTAAATCTGCAATGAACAATTCAAAGACTCTCAAAACTCTGGCCATCGGTGTGTTGCTGCTGATCTTGCCCTTGGTCTTACAGCAATTTGGCAACGCATGGGTGCGGATTGCTGACATGGCCTTGCTCTATGTTTTGCTGGCCGTGGGTCTGAACATCGTGGTGGGCTATGCGGGCTTGCTCGATTTGGGATACGTGGCCTTCTTCGCTGTCGGCGCTTACATGTATGGGCTACTGGCATCGCCCCATTTGTTTGAAACATTCCCTGTCATTGCCGCCCTGTTTCCTGGTGGGCTCCACATGCCTTTGTGGGTCATTGTGCCTGTGGCGGCTGCCTTGGCGGGCCTGTTTGGCATGTTGCTTGGCGCGCCCACTTTGAAGTTGCGCGGCGATTATTTGGCCATTGTCACACTGGGCTTTGGTGAAATCATTCGGGTCTTTTTGAACAACTTGGATCAGCCTGTCAATATCACCAATGGCCCCAAGGGCTTGAATCAAATTGACCCGATTCATTTTTTCGGCATCAATTTAGGCAAACCCTTTGAATTGTTTGGGATTGAATTTGCCTCCGTGAGTTTGTACTACTACCTGTTCTTGGCATTGGTTCTGTTAACTCTTTTGATTTCTTACCGATTGGAAGTCTCTCGCATTGGCCGCGCATGGATGGCCATTCGCGAAGACGAAATTGCAGCCAAAGCCATGGGCTTGAACACGCGCAATTTAAAGCTCATGGCATTTGGCATGGGCGCCACGTTTGGTGGCATTTCTGGCGCCATGTTTGCCGGTTTTCAGGGTTTTATTTCGCCAGAATCTTTCAGTCTCATGGAGTCCGTCATGATTGTGGCCATGGTCGTGTTGGGCGGCTTGGGGCACTTGCCGGGCGTTGTGTTGGGTGCTGTCTTATTATCTGCCTTGCCAGAAATTTTGCGTTATGTAGCGGGCCCATTGCAGTCCATGACTGACGGGCGCATTGATGCTGCCATACTGCGTCAATTGCTCATTGCCCTTGCCATGATTGTCATCATGCTCATGCGTCCAAGGGGCTTGTGGCCTTCGCGAGAGCATGGCAAAGCGCTGCCAGTGAAAGAGGGCGCTTAACATGATCATGATCACCAGCCGTCCTGAAAGCCAAGCTGTTTTAAAAGTTGCCGGTATTTCCAAACGCTTTGGTGGATTGCAGGCCTTGTCCGATGTTGGAATGACCATTGAGCGAGGTCAGGTCTACGGCCTCATTGGGCCCAATGGTGCAGGCAAGACCACCTTCTTCAATGTGATCACGGGCCTCTACACGCCAGACAGTGGCAGCTTTGAATTGGCGGGTAAGCCTTATCAGCCCACAGCGGTCCATGAAGTGGCGCAGGCAGGCATTGCTCGGACCTTTCAAAATATTCGTTTGTTCGCAGAAATGACGGCCTTAGAAAACGTCATGGTGGGTCGGCATGTTCGCACCTCTTCGGGTTTGTTGGGGGCTATTTTTAGAACACCCAAATTCAAACAAGAGGAAGCCGAAATTGAGCAACGTGCGCAAGAATTGTTGGACTATGTGGGCATTGGTCAATATGCCGATTACCGTGCACGCACTTTGTCTTATGGCGATCAGCGCCGTTTAGAAATTGCCCGTGCTCTTGCCACCGATCCACAGCTCATTGCGCTAGATGAGCCCGCAGCTGGTATGAACGCCACAGAAAAAGTTCAGTTACGAGAGTTGATCGACCAGATCCGAAAAGACAACCGCACCATTTTGCTCATTGAGCACGATGTGAAGCTGGTGATGGGTTTGTGCGATCGCGTCACAGTGCTTGATTACGGCAAACAAATTGCCGAGGGCACGCCAGCCGAAGTCCAAAAAAATGAAAAAGTAATTGAGGCCTACTTGGGCACCGGAGGGCATTGAAATGACAGCCACATTGTTAAAAGTCAAAGGCCTGCAAGTAGCCTACGGTGG
>SXXD01000234.1 GCA_005789685.1 Burkholderiales bacterium | reverse complement strand
TGCTCAAACGCAGTGTGTCAGAGGTGCCGCAGGATTGATTGATTTTCATGCACAAATTGCCCAAGTCCGTGATAAGTTACCTTACGACATTGATGGTGTCGTTTACAAAGTCAATGACCTTGGGCTTCAAGAAAAACTTGGTTTTGTCACGCGCGAGCCCCGTTGGGCCGTCGCTCACAAGTACCCTGCTCAGGAAGAACTCACAACCGTTCAGGCCATTGACGTTCAAGTCGGTCGAACTGGCAAACTAACACCTGTTGCCAAATTGGCCCCTGTCTTTGTGGGTGGCGTCACCGTCACCAACGCAACCCTGCACAACGAAGATGAGGCTCGGCGCAAAGATGTTCGGGTGGGTGATACCGTCATTGTTCGCCGCGCAGGTGATGTGATTCCTGAAGTTGTCAGCGTTGTCCTTGCTCAGCGCCCGCTTGACACGCAGATTTTTACCATGCCGCGTGTCTGCCCAGTGTGTGGCAGTGCCGCTTTGCGAGATGAAGATGAGGCTGACTACCGATGCAGCGGTGGCTTGTTTTGTGGTGCTCAACGCAAGCAAGCTTTTCTGCACTTTGCCCAAAGAAGGGCTGTAGAGGTCGATGGTCTAGGTGAAAAATTGATTGATCAACTGGTAGATGCCGGCGTGGTCAGTACCTTGCCAGATCTTTATAAATTAGGTTTGAACGCGCTGGTCCAACTTGATCGGATGGCAGAAAAATCTGCGTTCAATATTTTGGCAGCACTTGAAGCCTCTAAGTCCACCACCTTGCCTAGATTCATCTATGGCTTGGGCATAAGGCATGTCGGTGAAGCCACAGCCAAGGAATTTGCCCGCCACTTTGGCACTTTGGATGCTTTCATGAATGCGCCATTAGATCAACTCTTAGAAGTGTCAGACGTTGGACCCATCGTGGCGCAAAGTGTGCTTGCATTCTTTGCCCAATCACACCACCAAGAAATTGTGGCCCAACTCAGAGCTTGTGGCGTTCGTTGGGAAGAAGGCGCTCCTGCAGAGCGCGTCCCCAAACCCTTAAGTGGCCAAACCATTGTTCTCACTGGCACATTGCCGACCATAAGTCGTGATGAAGCCAAAGCCATGCTAGAAGAAGCCGGTGCCAAAGTGGCTGGTTCTGTGAGTCAAAAAACCAGTTACGTGGTTGCAGGTGCAGAGGCCGGAAGCAAACTTGAAAAGGCACTTGCGCTAGGTGTTCCGGTTCTCGATGAAGCTGGCCTTTTGTCATTGTTAAATGGAGATCCAAATGACGGTTCGTGAAATATTGAAGATGGGTGATGAGCGCCTGATGCGAATTGCAAAACCAGTGCTCGAATTCAACACGCCCGAATTGCTGGAAGGCATTGTGGACATGAAAGAGACCATGATCGCGGCCAGTGGTGCAGGACTTGCTGCGCCTCAAATTGGCTGGGACATTCAGCTGGTCATTTTTGGAACGGGACAAATCATTTCACGCTACCCTGATGCAGCCCCCATCCCGTACACCGTCTTGATCAATCCTGTCATCACGCCCATCGGCAATGAACTGCAGCACGATTGGGAAGGCTGTCTTTCGGTGCCTGGTTTGAGAGCTGTTGTACCCAGATGGCAGCACATTCGTTATTCTGGTTTTGATCAGCATGGCCAAGCCATTGAAAGAACGGCTGATGGCTTTCACGCCAAAGTGGTTCAGCATGAGTGTGATCACTTGGTGGGTATTTTGTTCCCCCAACGTGTGCGTGATTTCACGAAGTTTGGCTTCAACTCCGTGCTGTTTCCAAACTTGGCGCCAGAAAATGACGATTAAAGTTTGGCCAATCTTTCGATGGCAGCATTCAAGGTGGCGTCTTTTTTTGCAAAACAAAATCGGATGACATTTTGGTCAAACGAGTCGCCATAAAAGGCGGACATGGGTATGGCTGCAACACCAATTTCGCGTGTCAACCATTTGCAAAATTCAGCCTCACCCAAATCTTTTTCTGGCACCGACAGATTGGAAATATCGGCGCATTGAAAATAGGTGCCTTCGCCTGGCAGCAGCTTAAATTTGGTTTTTGACAAGCCCTCTCTGAAGAGATCACGCTTGCGTTGGTAAAACTTTGGCAATTCCAAATAGGCTTGAGGGTCTGACATGTAGCTTGCCAACCCGAATTGCATGGGCGTGTTCACGGTAAATACAGCAAATTGGTGGACTTTGCGAAATTCAGTGGTCAATGCAGCAGGCGCTACAACGGTGCCCACTTTCCAGCCCGTCACATGGTAGCTTTTGCCAAAGCTTGACACCACGAAGGCGCGCTCTGCCAAGCCTTTGTAAGAACTTGCACTGTGATGTTGAAGCGGCTCATAAACCATGTGTTCGTAGACCTCGTCACTGATCAGCACAATCTGAGTCGGAGCCAAAATTTCTTGCAGCTTTAGCATGTCCTCGTGCCGCCACACCATACCACTTGGGTTGTGCGGGGAGTTGATCAAAATGGCGCGAGTTTTGGACGTAATGGCAGCTTGAATTTTGTCGAAATCGGGTTTGAATGTGCCTGGCGTTAGGGGCACTCTGACCACAACGCCTCCGGCCATTTCGACGTTGGGCACATAACAGTCGTAGCATGGCTCCAAAACAATCACTTCATCACCAGCATGCACAACAGCAAGCATGATGGTGAGT
>SXXD01000233.1 GCA_005789685.1 Burkholderiales bacterium | reverse complement strand
TTTAGGATTGCCAATACGCCAACTATACTATTGGAGTTCATGCAATTACCCGCGCTTAGCTTAGGAAAACGCTTCACCCTGCCCCGTCCCATGGGATCGGCAGACGCTGTGCTATTGGCCCAACTGGCCGAACGCGAAAAATCACAAGGGCGACTCACCGCAGTAGTCACCTCTGACGCAGCCGACACACAAAGGCTCATGGACGAGGCGGCCTTCTTTGCACCCGGCCTGCGGTGCGCTATTTTTCCCGACTGGGAAACCCTGCCTTACGATACTTTTTCACCCCATCAAGACCTGATCAGCGAACGTTTGGCCACGCTGTGGCGAATTAGCCAGAGAGACAAAGCCGAAGGCGCCGACTTGGTGTTCATTCCGGCCACCACCGCTTTGTACCGTTTGGCCCCGCCCTCATTTTTGGCAGGCTACACGTTTCAATTCAAGACCAAGCAAAAGCTGGACGAAGCCAAACTCAAAGCCCAACTGACCTTGGCAGGCTATAGCCATGTCAGCCAAGTGGTGAGCCCTGGCGAATATGCGGTGCGTGGCGGCTTGATTGATCTCTTTCCCATGGGCTCGCAAGTACCCTACCGCGTTGATTTGTTTGACAACGAAATTGACTCCATTCGCACCTTCGATCCAGACACGCAGCGCAGTTTGTACCCCGTGCCCGAAGTGCGCTTGTTGCCGGGTCGCGAATTTCCCATGGACGAAGCGGCGCGTGCCAAGTTTCGCAGTCGGTGGCGTGAACTGCTAGATGGCGACCCCACCAAAAGTCGCATTTACAAAGACATCGGCAACGGCGTGGCCACAGCAGGCATTGAGTATTATTTGCCGCTGTTCTTTGAAGAAACCGCCACAGTGTTTGACTATTTGGGCGCTGGCAGTGACAAGCCAGCCACGCTGGTCTTACATGGCGATTTAGAGCCCGCGTTTCAACGTTTTTGGCAAGACACCAAAGACCGCTATCGCTTGGTGCAAGGCGACCCCGAGCGCCCTGCTTTGCCGCCTGAAGCATTGTTCTTATCGGCCGAGCAGTTTTATACCGGCACCAACCAGCATGCGCAATTGGCTTTGCGGCCTGGTGCCAAAGACAATGTGGGTGACAGCCAAGACAGCAACGCCGACAACACCTTGGCACAGCCCCTGCCAGACCTGACGGTGGTGCGTGGCGCAGAAGAACCGTTGGCAAAGCTGCAAGCGCACGTTCGGACCTCCCCCAACCGCGTTTTGATATTGGCAGAGAGTGACGGCAGGCGTGAAAGCTTGCTCGACTTCTTGCGCGCAGGCGGCGTGAACCCACCGGCGTTTGACAACCTGCAAGAGTTTCAAACCAGCGATGAAAAAATTGGCATTGCTACAGCTGCTTTAAATTCAGGCTTCCATTGGTTTGAAGTCGGCATCGATTTGGTCACAGAGACTGAATTATTTGCAGTAGGCGTGACCACACGCAGGCGCAAAAAACAAGAGCAAGTGAGCGATGTTGAAGCACTGATCAAAGACTTGTCAGAGCTCAACGTAGGCGACCCCGTGGTGCACAACGCACATGGCATTGGCCGCTACCGCGGTTTGGTGAATATGGATTTGGGTGAGAAAAACGCCGACGGCACACCGGCGCTGCAAGAGTTTTTGCATTTGGAATATGCCGACAAGGCCACGCTGTATGTACCGGTCAGCCAACTGCAACTGATTGGCCGTTACACCGGTGTGAGCGCCGATGAAGCACCACTGCACCGTTTGGGCAGTGGTCAGTGGGAAAAAGCCAAACGCAAAGCGGCCGAGCAAGTGCGCGATTCTGCGGCAGAGTTGTTGAACATTTATGCCAGGCGCGCCGCCCGCCAAGGCCATGCCTTTAGATACAGCCCACAAGACTACGAGGTATTTGCCAACGATTTTGGCTTTAGCGAAACAGCCGACCAAAACGCGGCCATTCATGCCGTCATTCAAGACATGATCAGTCCGCGCCCCATGGACAGAGTGGTGTGTGGCGATGAGGGCTTTGGAAAAACAGAAGTGGCATTGCGTGCTGCATTCGTTGCGGTCACTGGTGGCAAACAAGTGGCCATCTTGGCTCCTACTACGCTGCTTGCTGAGCAACACTTTCAAACTTTGAAAGATCGGTTTTCTAAGTGGCCGGTGAAGGTGGCTGAAGTCTCTCGCTTTCGATCTACCAAAGAAGTGAATGAAGCCCTCAAAGGTTTGGCCGATGGCACTGTGGACATTGTGGTGGGTACACACAAATTACTCAGCGAATCAACCAAATTTAAAAACTTGGGCTTGTTGGTCATTGACGAAGAGCACCGATTTGGCGTGCGGCACAAAGAGGCCATGAAAGCCATGCGCGCCGAAGTGGATGTGCTCACGCTGACCGCCACACCTATTCCGCGAACCTTAGGTATGGCGCTAGAAGGCATACGTGACTTAAGCGTGATTGCCACCGCACCCCAGCGCCGCTTGGCCATTAAAACCTTTGTGCGCAACGAAGGCATTGGTGTGATTCGCGAAGCGGTGCTGCGTGAACTGAAGCGCGGTGGCCAAGTTTACTTCTTGCACAACGAAGTGGACACCATTGAGAACCGCCGCCAAAAACTGGAAGAGCTATTGCCCGAAGCGCGCATTGCCGTGGCGCACGGTCAAATGCCCGAGCGTGATTTAGAAAAAGTGATGCGCGATTTTGTAGCCCAGCGCTATAACATATTGCTGTGCTCTACCATCATTGAAACGGGCATTGATGTGCCTACCGCCAACACCATCGTGATTTCGCGTGCCGACAAATTTGGCTTGGCACAACTGCACCAATTGCGCGGCCGCGTGGGCCGAAGCCATCACCAAGCCTATGCCTATTTGATGGTGCCAGAAATTGACGCGCTTACCAAAAATGCTGCACAGCGCTTGGACGCCATTCAACAAATGGAAGAATTGGGCAGCGGCTTTTATTTGGCCATGCACGATTTGGAAATTCGCGGTGCCGGTGAAGTCTTGGGAGAAAACCAAAGCGGCAACATGCTGGAAGTCGGCTTTCAGCTGTACAACGAAATGTTGAACGAAGCCGTACGCTGTTTGAAATTGGGCAAAGAACCTGATTTGCTCAGCCCTTTGTCAGCCGCCACCGATATCAATTTGCATGCCCCTGCCCTGCTGCCCAACGACTACTGCGGCGATGTTCATTTGCGTTTGTCGTTCTACAAGAAATTGGCCACTGCCAAGACATCCGATCAGATTGACGGCTTGTTAGAAGAAATTGTGGACCGATTTGGCAAGCTACCACCGCAGGCCCAAACGCTCATGGATGTGCACCGATTAAGGGTACTCAGCTTGCCTTATGGTGTGGTGAAGGTAGATGCTGCGCCCGGTATGATTCAAATCAGCTTCAAGCCCAATCCACCGATTGAGCCGATGCGTATCATTGAGCTGATTCAAAAGAACAAACACATTCAATTGGCTGGCAATGACAAACTGCGCATAGAGCGCGAACTGCC
>SXXD01000232.1 GCA_005789685.1 Burkholderiales bacterium | reverse complement strand
TCTGTGCCGATGATGATGAACGAGCCTTTGTAGGTCATGAGGGGCACTTCGCCCATGTAGACTTCTTGCTCTTTAACTTCTTTCACCACTTTAGACTGTGATGTAGAAGAGTCACGATCGTAAATAATCAGCTGAACGCGAGCGCGCACAGCCGATGCAAATGTAAGACCACGTGTTTGGCATTCGCGCACATCAAAGGCCGGCTTGGCCAAGTTGTACTCGAGAAATTTCATCTCGACAAAACCGTTGTGCGACACGATAGGGAAAGCTGATTCAAAAGCAGCTTGCAAACCTTCGTGAGCACGTTTGTTAGAGGCGACACCTGCTTGTAAAAATGACGTGTAAGCGTCTTTTTGCATTTGCAGCAAGTAAGGGACTTCGAGCACGCTTTCGCGGCTTCCGAAACTTTTGCGAATGCGTTTGCGTTCGGTAAATGAATAGGCCATGAGATCTCCGGGGCTTGATCTTTCGGCGACTGTGTGTTTTGTGAATCGCTTCACAAAACGGGCTTGGCCGCTGGCCTCTACCAGCGTTGGCGGACGGCTGCGCATTGCACGCAGCCCGAACCAAGGCGTCTCTGCAGTCGGGTCAGAGAACACTCAAAAAATGACTTAGAAGCTACTTTTTGGCTGTGCTCTGTAAGCACCAAAGGCTGGAGGCCCTTTGGGGACCTGCCAGCCTTGGACAAAAGTCGAATTATTTGAGTTCGACTTTGGCGCCGGCTTCTTCCAGCTTTTTCTTAGCGGCTTCAGCGTCAGCTTTGGACACGCCTTCTTTGACGGCCTTAGGAGCGCCATCAACCACGTCTTTGGCTTCTTTCAAGCCCAAGCCAGTGATTTCACGCACAGCCTTGATGACGGACACTTTGTTGGCGCCGGCTTCGAGCAACATCACGTTGAATTCTGTTTGCTCTTCAGCAGCGGCTGCACCACCACCGCCACCACCAGCACCAGCAGGTGCGGCCATGGCTGCAGCGCTCACGCCGAATTTCTCTTCGATGGCTTTCACCAATTCGTTGAGTTCCAAGACCGTCATGCTATCGAGAGCGGTCAAAAATGCGTCTTTATCAAATGACATTTTGTTTTCCTAACAATTATTTAAAAAAGGACTGCGCGCTTAAGCGGCAGCCGTTTCGCCTTTTTTGGCCGCCAACGCACCCAACACCACTGCGGTGCGAGACATGGGGGACATCAATAAGCCGCACAACTGAGCCAACAAAACTTCTTTCGAAGGGATGTTTGACAGTTGCTTAACGCCGTTGGCATCTAAAACTTTGCCCGAGATGGCACCACCGCGAATGACCAACTTGTCGTTGGTTTTCGCGAAGTCAGCGACTACTTTTGCAGCAGCCACAGCATCTACAGAGAAGCCATAGATTAGCGGTCCGGTCATCTGATCAGCGACAACTTCAAACGATGTTCCGGCAACAGCACGGCGGGCCAAGGTGTTTTTCAACACACTCAAGCTCACACCTTTGCTACGTGCATCAGAACGCAGTCTGGTCATGTCAGTGACCGTGATGCCGCGGTATTCCGCAATCACCAGCGTTTGAGCTTTAGCGGCGAGGCTGGTCACTTCTGAAATGACCGCTTCTTTCTCACTGCGATTAAGACTCAAGGTCTACTCCTTTTGAATGAGCTTTTGAGCACTGAGGCTCTAGAGCTCGCCTAATTTCAGCGATCAACTGTTCAGGATTTTGTCCATCTGCAGCGGGATCGCCATCTGCGTTGGCTTTCACGATTAAGTGCATTGCTGCACGCCAACGGTCTTGGATGGCCTGAACTTGGTCCGAAGATTGGGGTTCAGCCCACCACACTGAGCGAAGTGCTAGGTTGCCCTGGCACTCCACTCGGTTTTCTTAACGATCAAGCAGCGATGGTTTGTGTGTCGACGCGAACGCCCACACCCATGGTTGAAGACAAAGCCACTTTGCGCAGGTAAACACCTTTGCTGGTTTGGGGCTTGGCTTTGACCAAGGCATCTACCAATGCTGCCAAGTTGCCTTGCAACTTTTCAACATCAAATGAACGCAGGCCAATGGCACCGTGCACGATACCGGCTTTGTCAACGCGGAACTGAACTTGACCAGCTTTGGCGTTTTTAACAGCAGTAGCCACGTCAGCAGTCACGGTGCCGACTTTGGGGTTTGGCATCAGGCCACGTGGGCCCAAGATTTGACCCAAAGTACCCACAACGCGCATGGCGTCAGGGGCGGCAATGACCACGTCGAAAGGCATGTCACCGGCTTTGACTTGTGCAGCCAAATCGTCCATACCGACCACGTCGGCACCGGCAGCGCGGGCTTCGTCAGCCTTGGCACCTTGCGCAAACACAGCAACGCGTTTTGTTTTACCCGTGCCGTTAGGCAAGACCACGGCGCCACGCACCACTTGGTCAGATTTCTTGGCATCGATACCGAGTTGCACAGCCACTTCGATGGACTCATCGAACTTGGCCGTAGCGCACTCTTTCACCAAAGCCAATGCATCGGCCACAGCGTACAACTTGTTGGCATCCACTTTACCAGCATGTGCTTTTTGTTTTTTAGTTAGTTTGGACATTTACACGCCCTCCACAGTCACGCCCATTGAGCGAGCAGAACCCGCGATGATGCGGACAGCAGCGTCCAAATCAGCGGCATTCAAATCTTTCATTTTTGCTTTTGCAATGTCCTCGAGCTGAGCGCGAGTGATCTTGCCAACCTTGTCAGCGTGTGGACGGGGTGAACCCTTGTCCAACTTGATGGCCTTCTTGATCAAGGTGGTCGCTGGAGGCGTCTTGATGATGAAGGTGAAGCTCTTGTCGGCAAAAGCAGTAATGACCACAGGCAAAGGCAGACCTGGCTCAACACCTTGGGTCTGGGCGTTGAACGCCTTGCAGAATTCCATGATGTTCAAACCACGTTGACCCAATGCCGGGCCGATCGGGGGTGATGGATTGGCCTTGCCAGCTGGTACTTGCAGCTTAACGAAGCCGACGATTTTTTTCGCCATGTTTAACTCCTAGTGGGTGGTAACGCTTGATGGTTTAGGTCAAGCTCCCCTGATTAACGACTCTTTCTTTTTGAAACTTCTCTTGCGGAGTCGGGTCGCAAGAAAAGAGGTTTACGTTTTCTCTACTTGGCCGAATTCCAACTCGACCGGTGTTGATCGACCAAAAATGGTGACCGCCACGCGCATTTTATTTTTCTCGTAATTAACTTCTTCTACCGTGCCGTTGAAGTCCGTGAACGGGCCTTCCTTGACGCGCACATATTCGCCCACTTCAAACTCCACCTTGTGGCGGGGCTTTTCAGTGCCTTCTTGCATTTGATTGACGATCTTGCGAACGTCTTCTTCTGAAATAGGTGCTGGACGGTTTTTGGCACCCCCCACAAAGCCAGTGACTTTGTTGGTGTGCTTGACCAAGTGCCACGTGAGATCGTCCATGACCATCTCGACCAGCACGTAGCCCGGGAAAAACTTACGTTCGGTGGTGCGCCTTTGACCATTCTTCATCTCAACCACTTCTTCAGTGGGAACCAGAATGCGGCCAAATTTGCTTTGCATTTCTGCACGCTGAATGCGCTCAATGATGTTGCGCTCGACAGCCTTTTCCATGCCCGAATAAGCATGGACCACGTACCACTTCAAATCGGGGTTGGTCGATTCGCCAGCTTTAGGCGCATTGTCAACAGCATCAGTCATTATTTTTTCCACCCCAAGATCAGATCGTAGAAAACCCACTCGAGCGTTTTGTCGGTGAGCCACAAGAACAGGGCCATGACCACCACAAACACAAAAACATAGGCCGTGATTTGCATGGCTTCTTTGCGCTCAGGCCACACAACTTTCTTCACTTCACGCACGGCGTCTTGACCGAAGGCCACAAACTGCTTGCCTGTATCTGAGATCAAAAAGACCACCACAGCCAAAACCAAGCCGGCGATCAATGCACCCCATTGGGCCAAAGCGCCTTGCTTAGACAGCATGTAGAAAGCGGCCAACGACGCGGCCACCAAAGCAATGGCCAAGCCAAGCTTGAGCTTGTCAGCAGTGGAACCTACGGTTTGAACTTCAGAACTTGCCATATTGGCTTACAGACCTTTTTAGGCTCTTTCGAGCCCTACAAAAATTACCTTGTCTTTTAGACGCCGAAGCCCGCCAGGTGATGGCGGGCTTGTTTTGCTCACCCTCTTCAGGTGGCAGGGGCAGTAGGAATCGAACCTACAACCTTCGGTTTGGAGACCGACGCTCTGCCAATTGAGCTATACCCCTTCAGCGTTTTTTAAAGACGCAAATTAAGCGAGGATTTTGGCAACAACGCCAGCGCCCACAGTGCGGCCGCCTTCGCGGATCGCAAAACGCAAGCCTTCTTCCATGGCGATCGGGTTGATCAACTTCACAGTGATCGACACGTTGTCGCCTGGCATCACCATCTCTTTGCCTTCTGGCAATTCAAGGGCTCCTGTCACATCCGTTGTACGGAAGTAGAACTGAGGGCGGTAGTTGTTGAAGAACGGTGT
>SXXD01000006.1 GCA_005789685.1 Burkholderiales bacterium | reverse complement strand
GATTGAAAACAAAGCAGGTGCAGGATCAACCATCGGCACGGACTTTGTGGCCAAGGCCGCCCCAGATGGCTATACCTTGGTGATGGTCTCTACCACGCACGTCATCAGCCCAGCCATTTATCCTAAATTACCCTACGACCCCATCAAGAGTTTCACACCGGTGGGCAAGTTGGTTGATTCCGCTTATGTTTTGTTGGTGAACCCCAAGGTGCCCGCCAACAATGTGGCTGAATTCATTGCGCTGGCCAAAGCCTCGCCCGACAAAATTCACTACGCATCATCAGGCAATGGCAGTTCTCAACATTTAATGGGCGGTATGTTTGCTGCAATGGCAGGCGTCAAAATGAAGCATGTACCCTACAAAGGCAGTGGCGGCGCAGCCAACGACTTGGTTGCTGGCGTGGTTGAGAGCAGTTTTGCGGGTGTGCCCAATGCAATGGCACAGGTTCCTGCTGGAAGACTCAAAGCTTTGGCCGTGACGACTTCCAAACGCATTCCTCAATTGCCGGATGTTCCCACCATGCAGGAAGCAGGCGTGCCAGGATACAACGCCAGTGTTTGGCTGGGGCTTTTGGCGCCAGCGGGCACACCCAAAGAGGTGGTGATGAAACTGAATACTGAAATTGCCAAGGTTTTGAGTGCGGCGGACACAAAGAAAGAGTTGTACGCGGCCGGCGTTGAGGCTGACATTTCTTCGCCTGAGGCCTTGAATACTTTGATGGTTCAAGAATTGGACCGTTGGGGCAAAATCATCAAAGACGCAGGCATCACCATGCAATAAGACTGAAATTTCATGTCCAATAGCGACATGGCATTTCAGCAGATCAGTGAAATTCGAAACCAATTGCGTTGCTTGGGTGCACGGCCTGCCCATGAGCAACGCATTTTGCGTTTGTGGTCTCAAGCCAAACCTCAAAACAGTGGCAGCAGGCCCCTAGAGAGCTTCATGCCGGCGGCTTTGCGGCAGGCATTGCCGCAGTTGACCGATAGGCTTTCCAATTTGCTGCGCTTGCAATCAACGCATCCGGCAGAAGATGGCTCGGTGCGTTGGCTGCTTGCGCTTCAGGATGGCCAAACCGTTGAAACTGTGGGCTTGCCTCGCGATGGTGTGTGCGTGTCTTCGCAAGTTGGTTGCGCCGTGGGTTGTGTCTTTTGCATGACGGGCAAAGAAGGCTTGATCAGGCAAGTGGGCAGCGCAGAAATTGTGGCTCAGGTTGCATTTGCCAGGTTGCACCGGGCCGTTAAAAAGGTGGTGTTCATGGGCATGGGCGAGCCGGCTCACAACTTAGACAATGTCATGGAAGCCATCGATGTTTTGGGAACAGTGGGCAACATTGGCCACAAGTCCTTGGTGTTTTCAACGGTTGGCGATCAACGGGTGTTTGAGCAGCTGCCATTGGGCTTGGTGAAACCCGCCTTGGCGGTGTCTTTGCACACAACGCGCGCAGAACTGCGTGCTGAGTTGTTGCCCCGCGCACCCAAAATGAGCCCTGTAGCCTTGGTCGAAGCAGCAGAAAACTACGCCCAACAAACAGGCTATCCCATTCAATACCAGTGGACACTCATGGAGGGTGTCAATGACACCGAAGAGGAAATTGAAGGCATTGTTCGTTTGCTAAAAGGCAAATATGCCTTGATGAACATGATTCCCTACAACACTGTGGAAGATTTACCCTTTAAGCGCCCCTCATGGGAGCGTGCCGCAGAAATGGTGCGCACGCTTCACAGGCGCGGTATTTTGACCAAACTCAGAAATTCTGCGGGTCAAGATGTAGAAGGCGGATGCGGGCAATTGAGAGCCCGTCAGTTAAAGGCAGCAGACCATCAGCCTCAACAGGTGAGGCACGAAGCACCCATTCACTTCGTTAAGGCAAAACCAGCCACTGTTTTGTAATGGTCTGAAATTTGACGCAATTCGTCTTGCGTGATGAGGTCGTCAATGTGCCTAAAGGGCTTGCCACCGCTCAGTTCTTGGGCCTTCATGATGATGAAGTCAGGTGGCACATTGCGGTTGGTTTCTACCACTTTGGCGGTAGGCGCTAAGCGCAAGACTTCATAGGCTTTCAAGGCCTCTTTAGGATCTGTGTGTTGAGCCAATTGGTCGGCTAGGGTTTGGGCATCAATGAGGGCTTGAGCAGAGCCATTGGAGCCGCGCGGATACATGGGGTGGGCGGCATCTCCCATGAGGGTCACGCGTCCTTGGGTCCAGAATGGCAGCGCATTTTTGTCGACCATGGGGTATTCAAAAACTTTGTCAGCTTTCAAAATGAGTTCTGGCACATTCAAGAAATCAAACGTCCAGTCTTTGAAAATTTGGGCACAGACTGCAGGGTCGCCTGGACGATTCCAGTCGTTCATAGCGGCATTGGGTTTTTGTAACTCAGCGACCCAATTGATAAGTTGATTGCCTTTGCCATCCACGTTGTCAATGATGGGGTAGATGACCATCTTGCCAACTTCAACTGTGCCAATACGCAAGTAGCTTTTGCCCGTGAGAATAGGTGGGTGCACAGTAACGCCGCGCCAAGTGTTGATGCCAGCAAAGCAAAGAGCGTCTTGTGGATGCATTTGCGTTCGCATGACGGAGTTCACCCCATCGCATGCCACGGCAATTTGAGCCTGGACCTTGAGGCTGGTTTGTGTGTGGGCGTTTGAAAATTCAATTTCAACGCCATTGTTATTTTGTGAAAAAGCAGAACAACGCATGCCCGTGTGAACTTTGTCAGCACCCAGCCGACTGACAGTTGCATCAAACAAAATGCGATGCAATTTACCTCGGTGAATGCCTATTTCAGGCAATGTGTAGCCCGCATGTCGGCCACGGGCTTCTTTGTACACATATTGCCCATGTTGGGTGTAGAAAACGCTTTCAAGATTTTCAATGCCGACAGCTTCAAGCGCATCTTGCAGGCCTAACTCGGCCAGTTCGCGCATGGCATGGGGTAGCAAAGTGATGCCAACGCCAATTTCTTTGATGTCAGTGACTGCTTCAAAAACGTCGCAGTCAATGCCTCGCTTGTGAAGACCCAATGCAAAACTCAAGCCGGCTATGCCGCCGCCCACAATGGCGATGTTCATGTTCACTCTGCCTTGATATTTTGAACTTTAATGAGCTCTGCCCAGCGGTTAGCGTCGCGCTCAACCAACTTACCAAACTCCTCAGGTGTACTGTTTGCAGGATCCATGCCTTGCGGTTGAAATGCTTTTTGAATATCTTCACTGGCCAAGATGGTTTTGAGCTCTTTGTTGAAGGCTTGAACCAGCTCAGCAGGGGTGTTTTTAGGCGCAAAAATACCGTACCACATGTCGACATTCACTTTGCCCGCTTTGGCTTCAGCCAATGTGGGAACCGTGGGCAAAAGTGGATGGCGTTGATCGCTGCCAATGCCTAATGCTAACAATTTGCCGGCTCTGATTTGTGGCAAGGCCACGTGGATTGGCAAGAACATGACGTCAACTTGACCGCCCAACAAGTCGGAAACAGCCGGTGCAGTGCCTCGATAAGGAATGTGCGTTAAGAACACACTGGCCGTGCTCTTGAAGAGTTCCATGGACAAATGATGGGGTGTGCCAACACCGGGCGAAGCATAGTTGAATCGACCTGGGTTGGCTTTGGCCGTGGCCACCAACTCGGCGGCTGTTTTGAAGTTGGATTTGGGATGGGTGACCAACAACAGCTGTCCCCAGCTGGTCAGTATGACCGGCGCAAGATCTTTCACAGGATCGAAACTCAAGCCCGCATAGAGACTCTTGTTCATGACCAGTGTATTGACGCTGACCAACAACGTTTGACCATCGGGTGCAGCACGCACCACAGCTTCTGTGCCAATGTTGCCAGAGGCGCCCACTCTGTTTTCAACCACCACGGGTCGCCCGAGGCGTTGTGATAGTTTGGGGCCGACGGTGCGCGCAATGAGGTCAATGCCCGTGCCTGGTGTGAATGGTACGATGAGTTTGATGGGCGCCTGGCTGCTCGTGAGCACAGTGGGTGGTGAGCCTTGCGCAATGGCATTGGATGCAGTCAAAATGACGGCAAGCAAGGTGAGTGAGCTTTTTAGTGTGAAGTTGCGTCGTTTCATGATTCGATTATTTCATTTTGGAAAAATACCACTGGACATGGCCGTGCCAAAAACAACCACCATGCCCAACAAGACCATGCTCAGTGTGACGGTTTCATTCAAAAATGCCACAGCATAGATTAAAGCAAATACGGGAATTAAAAAAGTCACAGTGAGCGCCTTGGCAGGCCCTGCACGGTTGACCAATCTGAAATAGAGAATGTAGGCAATGCCCGTACAGGCTACACCCAGCATGATAACGGACAGCCAGGCTTGGGAGCTGGGCATGTCTTCTGGCAAAGCCCAAAGCGCTGGTAGTGCCAGCGCCAAACTGGCACCCAATTGGCTACCTGTTGAGGATACCAACGGCGGTAAATTGGGCATGAATTTTTTTGTAAAACTGCCTGAGATGGCATAGCACAAGGTCGCTACAAGACACGCTGCGATGGCTGTGTATTGACCCCGTGGACTGGTATCGGGGTTGGCTGCACTGTGAAAACTGGTTTGATTACTGGCCAATAGCGTGACACCAATGAAGCCAATGAACAAGCCTGCAATTCGCCACCGGTTTAAACGATCTCCTAACCAGAGCCAAGCGACGACAGCTGCAAACAAGGGCACTGCCGCATTCAGAATAGCTGACAAGCCTGTCGAAATGTGCATGACAGCATAGGCAAACAAGGCGAAAGGCAAGGCGGAATTGAAAACACCAAAGCACAAAATGATCTTCCACTTAGATTGAAACAAAGTCCAGTGACCTTGCCAAAGCATGAAAGGAAATAAAAACAGTGTGGCGACACAAACGCGTGCCCAGGCCGTACCCAAGGGGCCAAATTCTGCTGCGCCCATGCGCATGAATAAAAATGATGAGCCCCATAAAGCGGCCAACATCAGGTAGTCGATTCGCCAATCTTGCGAATCGCTACGGTTGTTTTCACTCATTGATGGTGACCTGCCGATGATGTGCTGATGCTTGCGTTTTCAAGCTTCAACAAAGCTTGTTTGCGCCAAATACCGCCTGCATAACCTGTGATTTGACCCTGACTGCCCAACACGCGGTGGCAAGGAACAAGGATGCTGATGGGGTTGCGCCCGACAGCAGCGCCAACGGCCCTGACCGCCATGGGGCGACCGATGGCTGCAGCAAGTTGACCATAGCTGCATGTTTGCCCCATGGGAATGCTCATCAGGGCATGCCAAACGGCTTTTTGGAAGTCAGTGCCGGCGCTCAAATCTAGCCTTATGTTGAGCAGTGCTTTTCTAGCTGAAGTGGCTGGGGGCCATTTTTGATCAAAGTAATTGCTGAGGCTTTGCTCAGCTTGAAGCAAAGTGGGGTGTTGGTTTGAAAATGTCCAAGCGTGTGTGTTTGGAAAATGTTTTTGGTTTTCAAACCAAACACCGCTCAGTCCATTCGCATTGGCTGCTAGGGTCAATGATCCCCAGGGACTTTGAATGGTTTTGTGACAGGTTTCAGGGTGAAATTGCATGCGATCATCGTATCCGATTTGAGCCTGTCGCACCTACAATGGGGGCCAAAGAAGTTCATCCGAGGTCGCGCAGTAAAGCGGTTCGACACATCTACCAAGGCTAATTATTTATGCAAGTCACGGCATCCATATTCAAGGCTTACGACATTCGCGGTACCTACCTGCGAAACATGGACGAAAACTTGGCTGAAGCCTTGGGCCGGGCCTTTGGCAGTTTGGCCATGAAGGAAGGACGGCATACCGTGGCAGTTGGGCGCGATGGTCGCCTGAGTGGGCCCGTGTTGTCGGCAGCCTTGATGCGCGGCCTGGTGGCTGTTGGCATGGAAGTCATTGACGTGGGGCTGACCACCACACCCCAACTTTATTTTGCGGCGTACACCGTGTGCGACAGCGGTATTCAAGTGACGGGCAGCCACAACCCCAAAGATGACAACGGTTTCAAAATGGTGTTGGGCGGCCGGGCTGTTTATGGCGATGAAATCAAGGCCTTGCAACACATCATTGAAACCGAGTCTTGGCACTTTAAAGATGGGGGCTCTTTGCGAGTTGTCAATATTTTGCCGGCCTACATTGAGCGCATTCTGTCTGACATTCAGTTGTCCCGTCCTCTGAAAATTGTGGTCGATTCTGGCAATGGCATTGCTGGCGCCAGTGCGCCAGGTATTTTTCGTGCTTTGGGCTGCGAGGTCATTGAATTGTTCAGCGAAGTGGACGGGAATTTTCCCAACCACCATCCTGACCCTAGCAAACCAGAAAATTTGAAAGATCTCATTGCTGCGCTGCAAAGTTCGGGTGCCGAATTAGGATTAGCGTTTGATGGCGATGGCGACCGACTGGGTATCGTCACGCAAGATGGTGAAACCATTTACCCAGACAGGCAAATGCAACTGTTTGCCCAAGATGTATTGAGTCGAGTGCCCAATGGCACCATTTTGTTTGATGTGAAGTGCTCGCAACGTTTGGCTCCCGCCATTCGCGCTGCGGGCGGTAAAGCCCTGATGTACAAAACGGGCCACTCTCTGATCAAAGCCAAGATGAAGCAGATAGAAGCAGAGGGCGGTGAAGCGCCACTGGGCGGAGAGATGAGTGGCCATATCTTTTTCAAGGAGCGTTGGTATGGCTTTGACGATGGGACCTACGCGGGTTGCCGTCTCTTGGAAATTTTAAGTCGCAGCCCCAATGCCAATGAAGTTCTTAAAGCATTGCCAAGCAGTTTCAGCACGCCCGAGTTAAACGTGGCGTGCCAAGAGGGTGAGCCTCACCAACTGACAGCCAAATTATTGACAGTGGCAGCTGACTATTTTTCGGCGCCTGCTGAAATTTCAGACATGGATGG
>SXXD01000231.1 GCA_005789685.1 Burkholderiales bacterium | reverse complement strand
AATTGGAGCATCTGTGTATTTTTCCAAAAATAAAATAGATAATATTTGGCATTTTCTACCAAGGAACATGATGTTGCACAAAGTTTTACCTCTTTGAATGCTGAGGCTGATGTGCTCAATGGCGTGCGATCGATCTGCACCCTTTGGCAGCGCCACCGATAAATTGTTAATTTGCAAAACAGTGTCTGACATCAAGCACCCCGTCTTGCAAATTTCGGATCAAGCACATCTCGCAGACCATCGCCCAACAAATTCACAGCCAACACAGTGGGCACCAAAAACAAAGCGGGGTACAAAACATTGCCAGGGTACTGACTGAACTGCACGCGCCCTTCAGCCATGATGTTGCCCCAGGTAGGAATGTCGGGCGGCAAACCCAATCCTAAGAAACTCAAGATGGCCTCGGTCAGCACAGCTGAAGCCGCAACAAAGGTGCCTTGAACAATGAGGGGCGCCAAGGCATTGGGCAAGATATGGCGAAACAAAATGATGTGCGGCGACGTGGCCAATGCACGGGCCGCTTCCACAAACGGCTCCTCGCGCAAACTCAGCACCAAGGAACGAACCAACCGCGTCACGCGGGGCACTTCTGGAATGGCAATGGCAATGACCACTGTTGAAATGGTGGCACCCAAAGCAGCCACCAAAGCAATGGCCAACAAAATGGCGGGAATGGCCATGAGACCATCCATGAAGCGCATCAAGACCGCATCCACAGCTCGAAAATAACCAGCCAACATGCCCATGCCGCCGCCCAAGACCAAGGCCAACACAGCGGTGCAAGCACCTACCCCCAGGGACACCCGCGTTCCATAGACGACTCTGCTGTACAAATCTCGGCCAAAGCTGTCGGTACCCAACCAAAATGTGTGTGGCACCGTGCTGCCATCGAGCAATGCAAACTGCCCAGAAACACCCACCGCTTTGTTGATGAAATTAGAGTCCATGGCACTCGGGTCCACCGTGCCTAAAAAGGGCGCAAGAAGTGCCACGCAAATCATGGTGCCTAAAACTACCACACCAAATTTGACCGAGCCATTGGCCCACAAACGTTGCAAGTTATTCATCAGTAACGAATCCTTGGGTCGAGTACCAAATAACTCAAATCAACCAGCAAGTTAATGAGGACATAACTGACCGAGAACAACAATACCAAGCCTTGAATGACTGGAAAGTCGCGGTTCAAAACAGCATCCACCGTGAGTGAACCCAAACCAGGAATGGCATACACAGTTTCGGTGACCACCACGCCACCAATGAGCAAGGCAATGCCAATGCCCACCACCGTCACAATGGGAACGGCGGCGTTGGCTAATGCGTGCCGCAAAAGCACCGCAGATTCGGTAATGCCTTTAGCGCGGGCGGTGCGAATGTAATCTTCTGTCAGTGCTTCTGACACACTGGCGCGCGTGACCCGCGCAATGAGCGCGACATAAATCATGGCCAAGGTCATCCAAGGCAAGATCAGTTGTCGCATCCATGCCCAAGGCCCTGCCGCAGAAGGACCACTCAAAGATTTATAACCCTGCACAGGCAGCCATTCCAAACGAATGGCAAACAAGTAAATGAGCAAATAGCCAATGACAAACACAGGCACTGAAAACCCTGCCACTGAAAACCCAGACAGCAAGCGGTCAAGCCAGCCGCCCATGCGCCAAGCAGCCAGCGTGCCCAGCGGTACAGCAATCAAGATGGCCAAAATGACGGTGCCAAATGCCAAGGACAAAGTAGGCTCAACACGTTGTGCAATGAGCTCGGTGACAGGCTTGTTCAAATAATACGAAAAGCCCAGATCACCTTGAAACACATTGCCCATCCAGATACCGTACTGAACGGGAATAGACCGATCCAAACCCAATTGAACTTGAATCTTGGCAATGTCCTCATTGGTGGCGCTGTTGCCCGCAATGACCGCCGCAGGGTCACCGGGGGCCAACCTCAAAATGAGGAAAACCACCAATGACACCACAAACAGCACCGGCAGCACCGCGAGGATGCGGCGCAACAGGAATTGAAGCATGCTTTAGTTTTTCTTCATGTTCCAAAGCAAGGGGACGCCTGGTGTGATTAGCATGCCAGACACATTGCTTCTGACAGCAGCAGGGCTGATGTACTGACCCAATGGGGCATGGGTTGCCGTTTCAAAAGCCACGCGCTGAATTTCAGAGGCAATTTTCTTTTTCTCTGCAACTTCTGTGGTGCGTGCAAAACGACCCTTCAAGTACTCTAGGCGAGGCTCATCTTGCCAACCGAACCAACCATTTTGGCCCTTCGCGTTGAGCATGGCCATCGACAGTGGGTTGGTAATGTCACCTGCCGTCCATGCTGTCAAAAAGATGTTCCAACCACCTTGAGCAGGCGCATCTTTTTTGGCTCGGCGTGCCAACAAAGTCGCCCAATCCATTTGTTGGAAGTCAACTTTGAAACCAGCCGCTTGCAACTGCTGCTGTGCCACCAATGGCAGCTTGGCAATAGAGGCCAAATCGGTGGGGCGCATCAAAGTCACAGGCGTGCCGTCGTAACCGGCTTCTTGCAACATTTGCCTGGCCTTGGCAGGATTGGCAACGCCTGTGAAATACCCGGTGTCTTCATCTGAATACATAGTGCCGCAAGGGAACATGCTTCGGCACAGACGGCCCAACTCGGGTACACCCACTTGGGTATTGATATAGGCCTGTTGACCCATGGCCACCATGGCGGCTTGCCTGATTTTGGGGTTGTTAAACGGGGCATGCAAGTGGTTAAAGCGCATGATGAATTGCAAACCTGCAGGCGCGAAGTTTTCAACACGCACGCCTTCGGTTTTCTTCAGGGCGTCCATTTGCTCAAAGCTAGGTTGCTCGATGATGTCGACTTCGCCGGCCTTCAATGCATTGAACTGTGTTTGAGTGTCGCGAATAATCACCCACTCGACGCGGTCAAAATTAACGGGGCGACCACCCGCCATGGCACTGGGTGCCTCAGGGCGTGATTTGTATTTGGCATTTTTGGTGTACACCACCAAAGCGCCAGGCTTGAACTCATCGGCTTTGAAAACAAACGGGCCGGAACCAATGTGCTCTTTAATTT
>SXXD01000040.1 GCA_005789685.1 Burkholderiales bacterium | reverse complement strand
TTGCACGCATCGGCCGGTGCCGCCGCTCTGCCAAAGGCCACAGGCTTTCAGGCCATTGTTTCAGGCAGTTGCTCTATTGCCACGCAAGGTCAAGTGGCGCACTACCAAAGCTTGGGCTTGCCCAGCTGGCAGTTCAAGCCCTTAAGCTGGCCTACCCATGATGTGCCTGCACACATCAAATCCCAAGTGGCGCAAGCCTTGGCTTGGGCTCAGCCCTTGCTTGGCAAAGGGCCTGTTCTCATTTATGCCACCACCGATGCCGACACACTGCAACAAGTGCAGGCCAAGTTTGGGCGCGAGCAAGCGGGTGAGTGGATGGAGTCTGCCTTGGCGCAAGTCAGCGTGGACTTGTTGCACTTGGGTGTGAAACAATGGGTCATTGCGGGCGGAGAAACTTCGGGGGCTTGCGTTCAAGCTTTGAGTATTTCGCAAATGCAAATTGGCCCACAAATTGATCCGGGTGTGCCTTGGTGTTATGCGCCACAACATGCGGCAGGGCACCTCACTTTAAAGTCCGGCAATTTTGGAACACCCGATTTTTTTACCAAGGCCTTGAAGCTTTTGTCGGAGACATGCGCATGAGCAACAGACAAAATCAGGCTCTGCGACTCACAGAAGCGCAGGCTCGCGAAGAAATTTGCCGCGTTGGTCAAAGCTTGTTTGACAGGGGCTATGTGCACGCCACTGCTGGGAATATCAGTGTGCGACTTGCAGATGGCTTCTTGATCACACCCACAGACGCATGTCTGGGCTTTTTAGAACCCGCCGATTTGGCTTTGCTCGATGCGCAAGGCCAGCAGCTGAGTGGCAAACGCGCCAGCAAAACGATGGCGCTGCACCGTAAAATTTACGAGGCCACCGATCATGCACTGGGCAGTTGGCCCGCTCAATGTGTGATTCACACGCACAGCACCCATTGTGTGTCTTTGAGTTTGAGCTCAAAGGGTCCCGAGCTTCTGCCTCCCATCACGCCTTACTTTGTCATGAAAGTGGGGCACGTGCCCTTGATCCCTTATTTCCGGCCTGGTGACCCCATGGCGGCAGATGCAGTGGCAGATGCCATTCTTCACTACGCCCAATTGGACACACCCATTCGCGCTGTGATGTTGTCCAAACTTGGGCCCAACGTTTGGCATCAAGATTTGAACAGCGCTATGGCTGCTCTGGAAGAATTGGAAGAGACGGCTAAACTTGTACAAATGGCAGGTTCTCAAGCACTTGAGAATTTATCGGATGCACACATCGAAGAGCTGCGTCAGAATTTTCATGCAGCGTGGTAGTGAATTGTCACACTTCACATCGACCTTTTAAAATTGCACCCACTCTTTCTGTTTGAAAGCTGAACATGCCTCAATTCGCCGCCAATCTTTCCATGATGTACCCCGACATGGATTTCTTAGACCGCTTTGAATCTGCGGCCAAAGATGGCTTCAAAGCCGTTGAATATTTATTTCCATACGCCTATGCCGCAGAAGAATTGGCCGCACGACTCAAGGGCAACGGCCTTCAGCAGGTTTTGTTTAACATGCCGCCGGGCGGCATTGACGATGCAAGCACCTTGAGCGCTTGGGAAAAAGGCGATCGCGGTACAGCTTGCTCTCCAGGCCGTGAGGCCGAATACAAAGCGGGCGTGAAGCGCGCCATGCGCTATGCAGAAATTTTGGGCTGCCCCCGCATTCACTCCATGGCAGGTGTGTTGCCTGCGGGTGTTTCGCGCGATCAAGCGCAAGCCACCTTGGTCGCCAATTTAAAGTGGGCGTGCCAAGAAGTGCGCGCACAAGGCTTAGATGTCTTGCTTGAACCCATTAACTTGCGCGGCATTCCAGGTTTTTTCGTCAATCGCCAAGACCATGCTCACGAAATAGTGTCACAAGTGGACGAGACCAATTTGAAAGTCCAAATGGATTTATTCCATTGCCAAATTGTCGAAGGCGACCTGACCACCAAATTAGAGCGCTACTTTCCCACAGGCAAAGTAGGCCACCTGCAAATTGCCGATGTGCCCTTGCGTCACGAGCCTGGCACGGGCGAATTGAACTGGCCTTATGTATTTGACTTGATCGATCGCCTGTCTGCACAATGGGGCTGGCAAGGCTGGATCGGTTGTGAATATGTGCCTGCGGACATCACATCAGGCGGCACTTCTCGTGGCTTATCTTGGCTGAAATCAAACTGAATTTTTGGAGAACATCATGAACGCACCGATTCACAAAGAACTTCCCGGACACCTTTTGAACGCTGAGACTGCTTTGCGTGATGTCACGCAATCGTGGGACGCCTCCATTTTGAAAGAGCTTACAAGCTACATTGAAGTCCCAGCCAAGTCGCCCTCCTTTGACAGCAACTGGGAAGCCAACGGCTATCTCGACACGGTGCTGCGCCAGACGGCAGAGTGGATTGAGGCCCAAAAAGTGGCAGGCCTCAGCTTGGAAATTCTGCGCTTGCCCGGCCGCACGCCGGTTTTGTTTTTTGACATTCCCGCCACACGTGCTGCGTCTGAGGGCTCTGGTCAAACAGTATTGATGTATGGCCACTTGGACAAACAACCCGAGTTCAGCGGCTGGCGAAATGACTTAGGCCCTTGGACGCCCAAATACGAAAACGGCAAGCTCTATGGCCGCGGCGGCGCAGACGACGGCTATGCCGCTTATGCCAGCATTGCCGCCGTTCAGGCTTTGAAAAATCAAACCACACCGCACCCCCGCATTGTGGGTTTGATTGAAACATGTGAAGAGTCAGGCTCTTACGATTTGCTCCCCTACATCGATGCACTGCGCCCGCGCTTGGGCGATGTGGGCTTAGTCATTTGCTTAGACAGTGGCGCAGGCAACTACGATCAGCTGTGGCTTACCACCAGTTTGCGCGGCATGGCCAGTGGCACCTTGAAAGTTGAAATTTTGACGGAAGGCATTCACTCTGGTGATGCATCTGGCTTGGTACCCTCCAGCTTCCGCATCATGCGCCAGGTGCTTGATCGTTTAGAAGACAGCAAGTCGGGGCGCCTTTTGCCCGACAGCTTTCACTGCGAAGTGCCTGCCGATCGATTGGCGCAAGCCAAAACCACCGCCAGTATTTTGGGCGAAGAAATTTACAAACGCTTCCCTTGGGCGCACTACGACTGCGGTGGCTCCACCATGTTTGCATTGCCCACCACCACCGATCCTTTGCAGGCTTTGCTCAATCGCACATGGACACCCACACTGAGCGTGACCGGTGCCGAAGGTTTTCCCACTTTGGAAAATGCAGGGAATGTGCTGCGACCTTACACCGCCTTCAAGCTGAGCTTGCGCTTGCCACCTTTGGTCGATGCAGCATCTGCTGTTGCCAAAATGAAAGCATTGCTAGAAGACAACGCGCCTTACCAAGCGCGTGTGACTTTTGAATCCAACGGCGGCGCGACAGGATGGAATGCTCCCA
>SXXD01000039.1 GCA_005789685.1 Burkholderiales bacterium | reverse complement strand
TTGGAATCAGATACCAAGTCAATCAAGGTTTTCAGTTTGCGCAAATCCATGTTACCCCCTGTGTTTGCTAACGAAAACGCTGAATCTACACTAAAAAAACCTCCAAACAGCTACATTTGCACTCCAAAGCCATTTAACTGACCAATTGAAGCCATGCATTAAGGTCAGATTGCTCTAACTTGCCGGCTTTTTGCTTTAAAAGTCTGCCATTTGCTGCGAAAAGGACGCTATAAGGCAAAACACTTTGGGCATTGCCCAATGTTTGGCCCAAGGCTGTGCCATTGAAACCAGCCAAGCCGTTGGGAAATCGCAAAGGCTTTTGAGTCAAATAGCGGCGAACCATGCTGGGCTGATCTACAGCCAACCCAACAACTTGAAAGGACTTAGCTTGATTTGCAGCATAAAAGGCGTCAATTAAAGGCAGTTCCTCAATACACGGTGGGCACCAGGTGGCCCAAAAATTGACCAACAAGGGTTTCCCACGAAAGCTTTGGAAACTCAAAGTGCCACCTTCAGGCTTTTCAAACTCTTGTTGCCAAAAGTTTTGAACTGCCTCGTCCATCACCCCCTGCGGTTGAAATTTTCGCCAAGCGAAAGTGGCGCCAGCCAAGCCAGCGGCGACGCCAACGCCTGCCAACAACCAATGTCGGCGAGTCTGATTATTTTGATTATCTGCTTGCTTCATAGCATCATCATGCCTCAATTAATCTTTTAACCGCTTCAAAATCACCCCTCGGTGAACGTCCTTGTGCATCATGCTTCAAGGCGCCACGGACATCGTCAAAATCATTGACCAAGAGATGGACACCAATCTCCTCACCAAATTCATCGCAAAAACTGTGAATGCTTAAAGCTTCCACAGGCTCACCGTGCAGGCCATTCACCGAGCGGGCCTCAAATACGACGCCTTTGTTGATGAGTTCAATTTCACAAGACTTGGCATCGTCACAAAACAATTGAAGGTAAATGTCTGACAAGCGCGTTGCGGTGCCATGCCAGACAGCACCCCCCAGATAGGGCCTGAACTCGGCCAAGCGCGTCATCCACACCAAGGCATGCTTTCTGAGGGCCAACAGCTCTTGGGGCTGTGAATCGGCACAAAAAAGTTCAATGTACTCACGCACCTGCGCTTCAACTTGCTCATTGTTGGGCAAAGGCGTGCGGGGCGGTAAGCCCATGGCCTTCAAGGCCCGCCGCTTGGCGGGGCCGTACTCCAAGCCCTCTTCCACCACCCATTGCGCTGCCGAAGCTGCAATTTCATCTGTCAAATCTGCCATGGCGCCATTGTGCACCGCCTAAAATCCCCTTATGCATATACATATATTGGGCATTTGCGGAACCTTCATGGGCGGCTTGGCTGCGTTGGCCAGAGAAGCCGGACACAAAGTAACGGGTTGCGACGCCGGGGTCTACCCCCCCATGAGCGATCAACTGAAGGCCTTGGGCATTGAATTGATGGAGGGCTTTGGGCCTGAGCAAATGCAGCTCAAACCAGACCTCTATGTCATTGGCAATGTGGTGAGTCGAAGTCGCTTGCCGAATGGCGAACCCAAGTACCCCTTAATGGAAGCCATTTTGGAATCGGGGGCGCCCTACACCAGTGGCCCGCAATGGTTGTCCGAACACGTCCTTCAAGGAAGGCATGTGTTGGCCGTGGCAGGCACGCATGGCAAAACCTCGACCACCTCCATGTTGGCCTGGATTTTGGAAGCCGCCGGACTTAAACCCGGATTTTTGGTGGGCGGCGTACCTCTGAATTTTGGCGTGTCGGCGCGCTTAGGCAAAGTGGCAGCAGGCCATTTGCGCAATTACTTTGTGATTGAAGCCGACGAATACGACACCGCCTTCTTTGACAAGCGCAGCAAGTTTGTGCATTACCGCCCCCGCACCGCCGTCTTGAACAATTTGGAATTTGACCACGCCGATATTTTTGACGACCTTCCAGCCATCGAGCGGCAATTTCACCACTTGGTGCGCACAGTGCCACGCCTTGGCCGCCTGGTGGTCAACGGTTTAGAAGAAAGCTTAACGCGCGTATTGGCCCAAGGCTGCTGGAGTGAAGTGCGCAGTTTTGGCGCAGCGGTTTCAGACTTTTCAGCCATCGGAGAGCCCCATCACTTCGAGGTGCTTCGGCATGGTCAAAAACTTGCAGAAGTGAAGTGGGATTTGTGCGGGGTGCACAACCAACTCAACGCATTGGCCGCCATTGCAGCAGCAGAGCATGTGGGCGTCGCACCCGAGGTCGCCGCGCAAGCACTGGCCAGTTTTCAAAATGTGAAGCGCCGCATGGAAGTGCGAGGTACGGCGGCAGGCATCACGGTATACGACGATTTTGCGCATCACCCTACCGCCATCCGAACGACGCTGGATGGCCTGCGGCGGCAAATAGGCAAGGGGCAACGCATCTTGGCTATTTTTGAGCCCCGCAGCAACACCATGAAACTGGGCACCATGAAATCACAGTTGCCATGGAGTCTTGAACAAGCCGATTTGTCGTTTTGTCACAGCGGCGGTTTGGATTGGGATGCTCACACCGTTTTGGCTGAAATGGGTCACAAAGCCCAAGTTGCCGCCACCATTGATGAGTTAGTGAAGCAAGTGATGGCGCAAGTTCAAGCTGGCGATCATTTGCTTTGCATGAGCAATGGCGGTTTTGGCAGCGTGCACGAACGACTCTTGAGCGCCGTTAAGAAAATCTAAAAAATCGACTTACTTCTTGCGACGCGTCTCAACCGCCTTAGACAAAGTTTCTAAAACTTTCTCACTGTCTGCCCAACCGATGCAAGCATCGGTAATGCTTTGCGCGTACTTCAAAGCGCTCACATCGTC
>SXXD01000230.1 GCA_005789685.1 Burkholderiales bacterium | reverse complement strand
TTTGCCCAAAGCACGGCCCGTGGTGTCCCAACCGCCACCAGGGTTGGCTGGAATCATCATTTTGATGTTGGCGGCTGCCAATGAGGGCAGAGACAGGCTAGAACCTGCTGCCAAGGCCAAAACGGATTTGATGAACTGATCACGACGCATGGTGTCTCCTTTGAGTGCAAAATCGATAAGCGATCATCTACTCTTAAACTGTCAATTACCTGTCTAAAACCCTAGGGAAAGTACTGATCCATGCGCTTATTGTTGGTCGAAGACGACCCTTACTTGCAAGAGACCCTCGCTCGCAGCTTGTCGCGGCGCGGAATGCAAGTCAGTTGTGCCGCATCGGCTGCGCAGGCCTTGAGCTTTTGGAAAAGTGTGCGCCCCGATGTGGTGGTACTGGATTTAACGCTGCCCGATGGCGATGGTTTGAATGTGGTGTCCCAAATCCGCAAAGAGGGCCTGACAACGCCCGTCCTGGTGTTGACTGCCAGAACTACAGTAGGCGATCGTGTGTTGGGCTTGAATTCGGGTGCCGACGATTACATGGCCAAGCCTTTTGATTTGGACGAACTGGAAGCCCGTGTCAATGCACTTTATAGACGTGCACGCAGTAGCCCAGCCACTTTAGATCAAAGAGAAAGCTCTGCCACTGCTCGCGCAGACCTTCACACAATTCAGTTGGGCGCCTTGACCTTAGATACCTTGAATGGTGCAGCTTATTTGAACCGTCAACCTATGGAGTTGACACCTCGCGAAGTGGCCATGCTGCAGGCTTTGATGTCGCAACCGGGTCAGGCGGTTTCTAAGGAGCGTTTGTTTGCAGCCGTGTTTCCACTTGAGCTGGACGTTCAATTTGAAGCCATCGAAGTGGTGGCTTACCGACTTCGCAAAAAATTAACAGACACGGGCCTTGGCTTGGTGACTTTGCGTGGCTTGGGCTACTTATTGAAAGTCAACGCATGATCCTCGGTACGGCATACAAAATGTCAATGCGCAGGCAATTGTTGTTGGGAATTTTGTTGCCCCTCTTGATCTTGGTGGGCATCAATGCATGGAGCCTTTATCAGGAAGCTTTGAACGCTTCGGACATTGCTTACGACAGAAGCTTGTTGGCTTCAGCCAAAACCATTAGTGAGCAACTCGATGTGGTGGGCTATGACGACGATGCCCAGATCAGAGCCTTGGTGCCCTATGCTGCTACCGAGGCTTTTGAAACAGACAACCAAAGTCGCTTGTATTACAAAGTCTCACATTTGAATGGCACCATGGTTTTGGGTTTTGCAGAATTGCCCGTCTGGAAAGGACAAATTCCTGCCAAGCCCGCCTATGCGGCATTGGTTGATTTTTACAACGACACTTACCAAGGTGAAGAGATTCGTGTGGCCACCCTGTTGCAGCCCGTGGTGAGTGAAAAGGGACGTGCCATGGCTGTGATTCAAGTGGCTGAAACCTTGGAGCTGCGCCACACCTTGGCGCGTGAACTGTTGATCGGTACTCTGTGGCGACAAGCCTTGCTATTGGGCATCATTGCATTGGTTGTGGTGAGTGTGGTGCAACGCGCCACACAACCAGTTCGCAAGTTGTCTGAGCATTTGGAAAATCGATCTGAGCATGATTTAGCGCCCTTGGCTTACGACGCTGCTCCCCAAGAAATTCAGCCTCTGATTTTGGCCACCAACCATGTGATGCAAAAGTTGCAATCTTTGTTGGCGCAGCAAAAAGGATTTGTTCGCGATGCAGCACATCAACTCAGAACACCCCTGGCTGTTTTGAAGCTTCAGGTGCAATCTGCGCAGCGTGGCGATACGCCCAACGAAAAATCACTGCAAGACATTGCACTTACCATTGATCGTGCCACTCAGTTGATCAATCAAATGTTGGCGCTGGCCAAGGTGGAGCAACTGAATGCTCCTACCCAGCCTGCATGGACAGATTTTTCGCTGATCGCGCGCGAAGTAGCGCTTGAGTTAGCGCCTTTGATGGTCGTTAAGAATCTGGATTTTGAGATTGACACTGAGATCAGTGGTGTTCTTGCGCCCGACTGGATGCTGCGGGAACTTACTCGCAACCTGCTGTCCAATGCTATTCGCCACAGCCCGCAGGAAGGACGCTTGAAACTGGATTTGCGGCCGCATGCCGAAACAGTGAGGTTTAGTTTGCGAGATGAAGGCCCTGGCCTGAGTGACGATCTGCAAAGACGTTTGTTCCAACCCTTTGCAACGGGCGATACACGCCAGGGGAGTGGCTTGGGCCTGTCTATCTGTTTGGGCATTGTGCAATCGCTTCAAGGTGAAATTAAATTGCGCAACGAACCCATGGCGGGTTCGGTCAGCGGCTTGAACTGCGAGGTGCAGTTCAAACGCGCAGACCCCATGACAAGCTAAAAATTTACATCAACAGGTGTTCGCCTGCGTTGTCGCCGCCCAAAATCACGTAGTTGACTTTGCGAATGTCCATGAGCTTGGTGCCACCAGAATAGCTAATCGAGCTTTGAGTGTCTTGTTCCATCTCGATCAGGGTGTTGGCCAAATGGCCTTTGATCGGCTCCAAAATGCGCTTGCCTTCAACGTGCTTGTATTCGCCCTTGTTGAAGTCTGAGGCCGAGCCGTAATACTCTTTAAAGAGCTTGCCGTCCACCTCGACAGTGGCGCCAGGTGACTCTTCGTGACCGGCCAACATAGAGCCAATCATGATCATGGTGGCGCCAAAGCGAATGCTTTTGGCAATGTCGCCGTGCTCACGGATGCCGCCGTCGGCAATGATGGGCTTGGTGGCAACACGGGCACACCATTTAAGCGCTGACAACTGCCAGCCGCCTGTACCAAAACCCGTTTTGAGCTTGGTGATGCAAACCTTGCCAGGGCCAATGCCGACTTTGGTGGCATCGGCGCCCCAGGTTTCCAAATCAATGATGGCTTCAGGGGTGCCCACGTTGCCCGCGATGATGAAAGACTTGGGTAACTTTTCTTTTAAAGTTTGAATCATCTTGTGCACGCTCTCAGCATGACCGTGCGCAATGTCGATGGTGATGTATTCGGGCGTGAGGCCTTCGGCCACCAATTTGTTGACTGTTTCGTAATCAGGGCCTTTCACGCCCAACGAAATAGAAGCGAACAAACCTTTGGCATGCATTTCACGCACGAATTGAACATTGTCCAGATCGAAGCGGTGCATGACATAGAAGTAACCGTTTTGCGCCATCCAGGTGCAAATCTTTTCGTTCACCACCGTCTTCATGTTGGCCGGAACAACCGGCAGACGGAATTTGCGGCCGCCTAACTCAACACTGGCATCGCATTCAGATCGGCTTTCCACGCGGCATTTGCGGGGCAGCAACAAGATATTGTCGTAATCAAAAATTTCCATTTAACCAAGCTCCAAAAGGATCGTTGAAAGAACGAATGAGCGCTTGGCTTGGCCGGTTTTGAGTGCCTTTTTTTGGGCAAAAAAAACCGGGCGCAAGAATCTTGGGCCCGGTGGCTGATTCTACCCGTTTTGTTTTGAAATTTCAAAACAAGGCGTCAGGAGTTTCTACAATTGGGGGATGTACGACCAAACGCCCCTATTGAGCAATCTGAACCCAGAGCAATTGAGGGCTGTCACGCTTCCCTCTGAATCGGCCCTCATTTTGGCGGGGGCGGGGTCTGGCAAAACCCGGGTATTAACCACCCGAATTGCTTGGTTATTACAGACCTCCCAGGTGGGTTCGGGTGGCGTGTTGGCGGTGACCTTCACCAACAAGGCCGCCAAAGAGATGATGCTTCGGCTTCAGGCTATGTTGCCAGTGAATGTCAGGGGCATGTGGATTGGCACATTTCATGGCCTGTGCAACCGGTTTTTGCGGGCCCATTACAAAATGGCCAATCTGCCACAAACTTTTCAAATTTTGGACACGCAGGACCAGCTGTCGGCCATCAAGCGATTGTGCAAACAGCACGGCGTAGACGATGAGCGTTTTCCACCCAAACAATTGATGTGGTTCATTGCCGGTTGCAAAGAAGACGGATTGCGCCCCAAAGATGTGGATGTGCGCGACGATGAAACCCGCCGCAAAGTAGACATCTACCAACTCTACGAAGACCAGTGCCAGCGCGAGGGCGTCGTGGACTTTGGTGAGTTGATGTTGCGCTCATATGAGTTGCTACGTGACAACGACTCGATTCGATTGCATTACCGCTCGCGTTTTAAACATGTGCTGATTGACGAGTTTCAAGATACCAACAAGCTGCAATACGCTTGGATCAAAATGATTGCAGGTTTGCCCGCAGAGCATGGCAGCGCCGTGTTGGCTGTAGGAGATGACGACCAAAGTATTTACGCATTTCGAGGTGCACGAGTGGGCAACATGGCCGATTTTGTGCGCGAGTTTGGCGTACGGCACCAAATTAAACTAGAGCAAAACTACCGAAGCTACAGCAACATTCTGGATTCGGCCAATGCGCTCATTGGGCACAACAAAAACAGACTTGGCAAAAACTTGCGCACCGACCAAGGTGCGGGTGAACCTGTGCGGGTGTATGAGTCCACCAGCGATTTTGCAGAAGCTCAGTGGTTGGTCGATGAAATTCGACAATTGGTCAAGGGCGATGGTTTGACGCGCAAAGAAGTCGCAGTCCTCTATCGAAGCAATGCGCAGAGTCGAGTCATGGAAACTGCCTTGTTCAATGCGGGTGTGCCCTACAAAGTTTATGGTGGCTTGAGATTCTTCGAGCGTGCTGAAATCAAACATGCACTGGCCTATTTGCGCATTTTAGAAAATGCCAACGACGACACCAGTTTTCTGCGCATTGTGAATTTTCCGCCGCGTGGTATCGGCGCTCGCAGTGTGGAGCAATTGCAAGATGCTGCCAAAGGTTTGGGGTGCTCTTTGCACGATGCCGTTAGCACCACAGCCGGCAAAGCAGGCGCCAAGTTGGCAGGCTTTGTGGCCATGATTGACGTCATGCGCGAGCAAACGCCAGGCATGACACTGCGCGAGATCATCGAATTGGTGCTCGATAAAACGGGTCTGGTCGAGCATTACAAAACTGAAAAAGAAGGTGCCGATCGGGTTGAAAACTTGGAAGAGTTGGTCAACGCCGCAGAAAGCTTTGTCACGCAAGAAGGTTTTGGTCGTGATGCTGAGGCCACGGCTTCAGAGATGGCACCCAATGCAGAAGATGGTGAAGTGATGTCGCCATTGGCGGCCTTCTTAACGCATGCGGCCTTGGAGGCAGGGGACAATCAAGCGCAAGCGGGTGAAGATGCGATTCAGCTCATGACAGTGCATGCCAGCAAAGGTTTGGAGTTTGACGCGGTGTTTATCTCGGGCTTGGAGGAGGGTTTGTTTCCTCACGAAAATTCCATGAACGACTTTGACGGTTTGGAAGAAGAGCGCCGGCT
>SXXD01000038.1 GCA_005789685.1 Burkholderiales bacterium | reverse complement strand
GGCTTCCACCGGTCCTTTGATGACCTTCACAAACTTGCGAGCAAGTCCAGAATTGATGGCCCAAAACAGCAGCCCGTGCAAAACCACCACAACGGCCAACCCGATGACATGTTTTCGGGATGCTCGCTGCCGGCTGGCGTAATCTATCATCTCGTCATTACTCTTTCTGTGAGCAAGCCGCTTGAAACGCCAGCTTGAATCTCATGTTGTTAGGACAGAAGTCAATGGGAAGCTATTGTAATGAGCTAACAGAGGCTAAATTGGGAGATATAGTAACCGAGCTTATTTCAATTCGTTTTATGATGAATAACTCTTCCCTGTTCCCAAAATTAGCACCGATTTCATGCGATTTGAAGCTAACTTGCAAGCTGTTCCTAGCAAGCTTTGCTCTTGGTTTGTGCATTTCTGGCCCCGTGTTAGCACAAACCCCTATTCGCCCCGAGGTGGCCAAATCATTGCAGGCAGCGCAAGACGCCCTGAAGGCGGGTCAGTTAGACAGCGCGCTGTTACTTTCACAGCAAACATTGGCCATGCCTGGCATCACGGTGCTTGAAAAGCCCCTCATTCAGCGCACATTGGCGGTTGCGGCCCTTCAGGCTAAAAACTTCCCCTTGGCAATCAGCACCTTGGAAAATTTAATTCAAGACATGCCAGACAGCACGCCTGCTGCGCAAAAACGCCCGCTCATTGAGTCGCTGCTCAACGCCAGCCAGCAGGCGCAAGACTTACCCAAACTTGTCGATTGGGCGCGAATTTATTTGAAGCTAGAAGGCAGCAACCCCACTGTTCGAACGGTCCTCATTCAAACCCTTTCCGTTTTGAAGCGACATGAGGAAGTGGTGCAAGAAATGAAAGAAAAAATGCGCCTAGACGAAGCGGCCAAAGAGAAAACGCCCGAGAGCGAACTGCGCATGTTGGCGGTCAGTCAGCGCCAACTGAAAGACGACACGGGCTACAACAGCACACTCAAACGCTTGCTTCAAAATTACCCTTCCAAGGCCTACTGGGCTGAAATGATTCCGCGTGTGGCACGCCAAGCCAATTTCAATGCGCGATTTGATTTGGACCTGTACCGATTGTTAGAGCAAACGGGCAACATGGAAGATGCCTATGAGTATGTGGACATGGCCAACTTGGCACTCAAAGCGGGCTTGCCTGCTGAAGCATCGCGGGTGCTAGAGCAGGCTTATGCAACGGGCCGCATGGGCAAAGGCAGCGATGCCGTCAACCATCAAAAGCTGCGCCAACAAATTCAACTGCGTTTGAATGAAGACGACAAGGCGCTGCCTGCTTTGGAGAAGTCGGCCAAGGACGCCAATGCTTTGGCCAGTTTGGCCGATGTGTATGCCGCCAAACAAAAGTGGGATCAGTCACTAGCGCTTTACAACAAGGCTTTGGCCATGGGTGGCTTGCGCCGTGAAGCAGAAACAAGATTGCACGCTGGCATTGCCTTGTTCAAGCTAGGGCAAAAAGCAGAAGCCAACACACTCTGGGACAGTATTCAGGGAGATGCCACGGCCATTGAATTGGCGCAATTGTGGAAGACTTTGAGCGCTCAATAAGCCCTCAATCTTTGGCAAGCGCTGCCGAGGCTGCAGCCTTCAACGCAAATTCTGCACGCAGTGCCCTGAGCTTTTCGCGTGGGTCTTCTTTCACCGTGTTTTTGTCGAGTGCCATCTCGGCAATGAATCGGCTGGGCAGTGCCGCAATGGTTTCGCGTCCTTTTTTTCGGCGCTTGGCCCAACTCACTGCCAAAGTTCGCTGAGCCCGTGTAATGCCCACGTACATCAAACGACGCTCTTCCTGAAGCCGCGTCAGTTGACCTTCAGCATGCACCGCAGCGTTGATGGACTCTTTGTTGTCTTCGTCCATTTTGAAAGGCAGCAAACCTTCGTTCACACCGACCAACATCACATGCGGCCACTCTAAACCTTTGGCGGCATGCAGTGTCGACAAGGTGACCACATTGGGGTCTTGCTCGCGCTCATTCAAGGTCGACAACAGCGAAATTGTTTGGGCCACTTCAAGCAATGATTTTGTTTCGGCCACCACGCTCACGCCTGCCGCGTCATCTATGGTGCCACCGCACCGACCCGACATCCAATCGACAAATTCCAGCACATTGGTCCAGCGTGCTGCCGCTACTTTCTCGTTGTCTTCACCATCGTACAAATGTTTTTCGTAGCCAATGTCTTTCAACCACTGCAACAAAAATGCTTTGGCATCTTCAGCACCATGCGTGCGCTTGGCGCGGTATTCCAAGTCATTCATGAAGCGCCCAAATTCGTGCAAACTGCCAACTGCCCGAGCAGACAGCTTGGCGCCCAAACTGTTTGAAAACAAAGCTTCAAACAAACTGAGTTTGTATTGGCTGGCCAAGGTGCCAAGGCCTGCCAAAGTTTGATGGCCAATGCCGCGCTTCGGGCTGGTCACGGCGCGCAAGAAAGCGGGGTCGTCGTCGTTGTTGACCCACAAGCGAAACCATGCGCACAAATCTTTGATTTCTGCACGGTCAAAAAAACTTTGTCCGCCCGACACCTTGTAAGGAATTTGCGCGCGTCGCAAAGCTTTTTCAAAGGGTTTGGCCATGTGGTTGGCACGGTACAAAATAGCAAACTCTTTGTAGTCGCGGTATTGCACGCCGCCAGAAGTGGTGGCGGTGCCTGCACGCAAAGACTGAATGCGAGCCACCATGCGGTCGGCTTCGTGTTCTTCGTGGTCGGCATCCACCACGCGAACCGGTTCGCCTTCGCCCAATTCAGAAAAAAGTTTTTTAAGATAGAGCTTCGGATTGGGCTCAATCACGTTGTTGGCCGCTCGCAAAATGGCGCTGGTCGAGCGGTAGTTTTGCTCTAAGGTCACCACCTTCAATTGCGGAAAATCTTGTGGCAAACGTTTCAGGTTGTCTAAAGTGGCGCCGCGCCATCCGTAAATCGATTGGTCATCGTCGCCCACTGCTGTAAACCTTGCCCGTTCACCCACCAAGTGTTTAAGCACTTCATATTGTGTGGCGTTGGTGTCTTGGTATTCGTCCACCAACACATGGCCCATGGCGGCTTGCCATCGCTCACGCACTTCAGGGTATTGCGCCAATAATTTCAAAGGCAAGCCAATCAAATCGTCAAAATCCACACTTTGATAGGCCGCCAAGCGTTCTTCATAACGACCCATGATGCGAGCAGCAATGCGCTCGTTTTCGTTTTGCGCAATGCCTTCAGCTTGTGCGCTGGTCAGGCCTGCATTTTTCCAAGCACTGATGGCCCACTGCCATTGCTTTGCCGTGTTGGCATCGGTGGTGCCGCCGCAGTCTTTCAAGATGCTCACCACATCGTCTGAATCCAAAATGCTGAACTGTGGTTTCAAACCGAGCACATGTCCGTCTAGCCGCATGATGCGCACACCCAAAGCGTGAAAGGTGCAAATCATGACTTCTTGAGCGCCTTTGCCAATGAGCTTGCGCGCACGCTCGCGCATTTCACTGGCCGCTTTGTTGGTGAAAGTGATGGCTGCAATGCGCTTGGGCTCAAGACCCACCTCCATCAGCCTGGCAATTTTTTGCGTGATCACGCGTGTTTTACCCGAGCCCGCGCCCGCCAAAACAAGGCAGGGGCCTTTGACGTAATTGACAGCTTCAAGTTGAGCTGGATTCAAAACAGTAGAGGGGGTGGACATGCGTAAAAATGGGGAAGGCCGATTTGGAATGCAGATTCGGCAAGCTGATGAATCATAGCGGGCAATGACTGGCAATCAGGTTCAAAAGGAGCCCAAATTACAAGGCACAATGTGAACCATGCTAGATGTTTTGCGCGTCACCTTTCCTTTCTTTGCCTTGGTGCTTTGTGGTTACTGGGCGGCGCGTCGCCAAATGTTGCCCTTTGAAGCCATTCCTGGCTTGAATGGTTTTGTGCTTTTCTTTGCCCTGCCTTGTATGTTGTTTCAATTTGGCGCCAAAACGCCCATTGCACAGCTCTTAGATGCCAGCGCTTTCTTCATGTACTTGTTTTGCGCCTTGGTCATGGTGGCCTTCGTGGTGGCCATCACTTTGAACAAACGTTTTGGCTGGAACGATGCTGCATTTGGCGCATTGGTCGGCGCCTTTCCCAATACGGGCTTCATGGGCGTTCCCTTGTTGGTAGCTTTGCTAGGCACTGCGGCAGCGGGCCCTGCCATCGTCACCATCGTCATTGACATGGTCATCACCACATCGCTTTGCATTGCATTGTCGCGTTTGGATGGCGCAGGCCAGCAAGGCGTTGGCCAAGCTGCCAAAAATGCATTGCTGGGCGTGGTTAAAAACCCTCTGCCTTGGGCCATTTTGTTGGGCACACTTTTTTCTGCGTTTCAAATTGAGTTGCCAGGGCCTGTAGAAAAAACCGTGGGCTTGTTGGGCGATGCCGCATCGCCTGTTGCCCTGTTCACCATTGGTGCTGTGTTGGCGCGCTCCCAAAAAATTGCACACCACGAACAGCACGGCCCACTGACATGGAAAGACTATGTGCCAGTTGCACTGATCAAATTGTTTTTACACCCTGTTCTTGTCTTGGTGGTGGGCTTGGCCGCCATTTCAATGGGTGTGCCCATTGATGCGTTTGCCCTCAAAGTGATGGTGCTTGTGGCGGCCTTGCCCAGCGCCAGCAATGTGGCCATGTTGTCAGAAAGATTTGGCGCCGACAACGGTCGCATCGCCAGAATTATTTTGGTTTCCACAGCTGCAGCCTTTCTCACCTTCTCGGGCGCGGTGGCCTTGCTGCAGTAAGTCAAACCTTCAGGCTATGTGGCTTCAAATGGCCAGTGGATCGACATCTACCAGCCAGCGAATAAGGCCTTTGTGCTGCGGCTCTGACCGCGATGCATGCAGTTGCGCTTGCAACAATTCAAGCACCCTGTGAAGCGCTTTTCTGGAAGCGCTTTCAATCAGCATTTGTGCGCGCTCAACATTGGCCACGCGCTGAATACTCATAGGCACCGCAGGGTACACGCTGACCTCTGCCAAGGCCGATGCGTCTTGTGTGCCAAGGCCTTCTAAAGATTGCAACTGCGCATTGGCATGGTTTAGAAAAGCTTGCGCCACCGATTGCGCGCGCGCGTCACTGCGGATCAGTGCTTGAAAAGTACTGGGCGGCAGCCCCGCTTCCAAACGCTCTTTCAATTGTTGTTCTGCAAATGCAGGGTAGTCGTGTTTTTTAAGCGCTTCAAACAAGGGGTGAGAAGGGTGAAAAGTTTGCACCCACATTTCACTGCTAGCGCTTTGTTCTGCATCGCGCCCCGCTCTGCCGCCGGCTTGCATCAGCAATGCAAACAAGCGCTCGGGCGCTCTGAAATCGCTAGAAAACAAAGCACCATCCGGATTGACGGCTGCTACCAGCGTAATACGGCGAAAGTCATGCCCTTTGGCAATCATTTGCGTGCCCACCAAGACATCGACTTCGCCACTGTGCACACCCGCCAATTGCGCTTCTAGCGAACCCTTCAATTTGGTGCTGTCTGCATCAATGCGCATCACCTTCACGGGGTCGCCATTGGGTCGTTTGACATCCATCAACAGCTTGGCCAAATGTTCTTCAAGTTGCTCGGTGCCGCGCCCCATGGGCGCAATGTCGGCATTGCCACAAGCTGGGCATGCACGGGGCACACGCTCGGTAAAGCCGCAGTGGTGGCAACGCAGGGTGCGATCAATTTTGTGAAAAACCCGAAACGCACTGCAATGCGCGCATTCGCTTTTCCAGCCGCAATCTGCGCAATGCAAGACAGGGGCATAGCCTCGTCGGTTGAGCAGCAACATGCTTTGTTCGCCCTTGGCCACACGCTCTTGAATGGCGGCCATCAAGGGGGCAGACAAAACAGTTTTGCGAGGCTGATGGTTCATGTCAACGCGGCGCACGAAGGGCAGTTGACCTGCACCAATGCGCGCAGGCATGGGCAAGCGCACATAGCGCCCACCTTGTGCAGCTGGCCTGCTGTGATGCCAGCTTTCTAAAGAAGGCGTGGCCGAACCCAAAATCACTTTGGCGCCTTCTAGCCGCGCTCTGTAAATGGCCAAATCACGTGCAGAGTAACGCGCACCCTCTTGTTGTTTGTAGCTGGCATCGTGTTCTTCGTCCACCACAATCCATTTCAAATGGGGCATGGAGGCAAAGACAGACATCCGAGTGCCCAGGACAATGCGGGCGCTGCCTTGGTGAGCCGCCAACCAACTCTTCAATCTTTGGGGCCCTGTCATGCCGCTGTGCATAGAGACCACGCCTGCATCGCCAAATCGGGCTTTCACGCGCGCCTCAAGTTGCGGCGTGAGATTGATCTC
>SXXD01000005.1 GCA_005789685.1 Burkholderiales bacterium | reverse complement strand
CGGGCATCGCGCACATACTGCTCCATGCCCCACTCTTTGATGTAACCATGTCCGCCAAACACTTGTTGGCACATGGTGGTTGCCTGAAAACCGTTGTCAGTGAGGAAGGCTTTCACGATGGGTGTCAAAAGCGCCAGAATTTCTGCCGAGTCAGCGCGAACCTTTTCGTCAGGATGGTTCAGTTCTTTGTCGATCAGCAAGGCGCCATAACAGGCCAAGGCACGACCACCTTCGGCATAGGCCTTGGCAGTGAGCAGCATGCGCCTAACGTCAGGGTGAACCAAAATAGGATCGGCTGGCTTGGAGGGCGCTTTCACGCCCGACAGGCTACGCATTTGAATGCGGTCTTTGGCATAAGCCAACGCATTTTGATACGCCACTTCGGTCAAGCCCAAAGACTGATTGCCAACACCCAGACGCGCGCCGTTCATCATGACAAACATGGCGGCCAAACCTTTGTTGGGTTGCCCCACCATGACGCCAGTTGCACCGTCTAGCACCATCTGGCAAGTGGCATTGCCATGAATGCCCATCTTGTGCTCCAAGCCACCGCAATAGATGCCATTGCGCTCACCCACGGAACCATCGGCCTTCACGTTGAATTTGGGGACGACAAACAAGCTAATGCCTTTGCTGCCTACAGGCGCATCTGGCAATCGAGCCAACACCAAGTGAACAATGTTGGCTGCCAAGTCGTGCTCGCCCGCACTGATGAAAATCTTTTGACCTGTGAGACGGAAGGTGCCATCGGCTTGCGGCTCGGCCTTGGTGCGCAACATGCCCAAATCCGTACCGCAGTGGGGCTCGGTCAGGCACATGGTGCCTGTCCATTCACCGCTGGTGAGCTTGGGCAAGTACATGGCCTTTTGTTCTTTGGAGCCATGTGCTGACAAGCAAGCATGCGCACCATGCGACAGGCCAGGGTACATGGTCCAGGCTTGGTTGGCAGAGTTCAGCATTTCAAAGAAGCACTGATTCACCACAAAGGGCAAGCCTTGACCGCCGTATTCTTCTTGCGCGCTGAGTGCTGCCCAGCCACCCTCCACATATTTTTCATAGGCTTCTTTGAAACCTGCGGGTGCCTTCACTTCATGCGTGTCGCGATCCAATTTGCAGCCCTCTTCATCGCCAGACACATTCAAGGGGAACACCACTTCAGCCGCAAATTTACCGCCCTCTTCCAACACCGCATTGATGGTGTCAGCGTCGGTCTCAGCATGCTTGGGCATGGCTTTCAATTCATTTTCCAAATCGAGCAATTCATGCAAGACGAACTGAAGATCACGCAGGGGAGGAACGTAGCTGGGCATGGTTGGCTTTCAAAAAATGCAGTACAAATAAAAAATTAGAGATGTTGGATTAGGCGGAAATATCAAACTTGATTTCGCGCCACAATTTCGGAAAAGCCTTTGCGGGCGCGGTCTGCTGCACCAGGGTTGCGAAGAAATCTGGCTTCGTAATGCAGTGCCAAGATCAGGCCATGGATTTCAAAGGCCACCTGCAAGGGATCCGCCTTGGCGGTCAGATGTTTTTCGACTTGCGCTTGTGCCACCGATCGTTGCAAGGCGTTTTGCCAAGTGTTGACAGACGACGCCAGTGCATCTCGCACCGAGCCAGGCCGGTCATCAAACTCCACGGCGCCACTGATGTAAATGCAACCCGAATCAATTTCAGTGGTGGTGCGTTGCATCCAGTTGTCAAACAAAGACTGCAAGCGGGGCAAACCACGCGCACAACCGAGAGCAGGGTAGAAAACTTCGCTTTCAAATTGAGCGTGATACTCGCGGATGACTGAGATTTGCAATTCTTCTCGCGAACCAAAGTGGGCAAATACGCCCGACTTGCTCATGCCTGTCACTTCCGCCAAAGCGCCAATGGACAGGCCTTCCAAACCAATTTGCGATGCCAAGCCCAAGGCCGCATTGACGATGGCGGCTTTGGTCTGACGACCTTTCATCAAGGTTCGCCCACTGCCATCATCGCTGGCTTGAGAGGCTTGGGGCACTTGGGGGACTTGTGATAGAGAGTTGATGTGTCTAACGGTCATTGTGTGCATGTCTTTAAAATAGAACGCCCGTGCTATTTTGCATGAAAAAGAATGCTTCAGCACAAAGAAAAGGCGAATCAGGGTTATTCCCGATTCGCCTAGGGTGCCGTCATTTCAAACGGCAAGGTTGAAAACGCTTACTTTGAAGCTTGGCGTTTGAAGGCCACGACCTTTTGAATTTGTTCGCCGAGGCCTTGGATGCCAACATGCATCACGTCGCCCTTTTTCAAGAACACGGGCGCGGGTTTACCGTCCTTCTTGACGCCCATGCCCACACCCGGAGGGGTGCCGGTGGTAATCACGTCACCGGGCTCGAGGGTCATGAACTGGCTGACATAGCTGACCAATTTGGTGACCCCAAAAATCATGGTTTTGGTGGAGCCATCTTGCATGCGTTGGCCATTCAAGTCCATGTACATCTTGAGATTTTGCGGGTTGGGCACTTCGTCTTTGGTGACCATCCATGGGCCGATGGGGCCGAAGGTGTCGCAGCCTTTGCCCTTGTCCCAAGTACCGCCCATTTCGAGTTGGTAGGCTCGCTCGCTCACATCATTGACGGTGCAATAGCCTGCCACATAGTCGAGCGCTTCTTTTTGCGACACATAACTGGCGCGCTTGCCAATCACAATGCCCAATTCAACTTCCCAGTCTGACTTCAAAGAACCCTTTGGCAACATGACGTCATCGTCTGGGCCTTGAATACAAGAATTGGACTTCAAAAAATCAATTGGCTCTTTGGGAATAGGCATGTTGGCTTCATCCGCGTGATCGGCGTAGTTAAAACCAATGGTAATGAACTTAGGCACGTTTGACACGGGGCATCCCATGCGCGGCTTGCCTTTGACCAAGGGCAACTTGTCAGTTTTAAGTTTGGCCAACTTGGCCAAGACTTTATCGGACAGCTGTCAGG
>SXXD01000229.1 GCA_005789685.1 Burkholderiales bacterium | reverse complement strand
TCCGGGCTAAGCAGAGCAACCTTCATCACCTTCCCAAGCACCTGTTTCAGAGCACTCAGTGGCAATCGATGAAAGCGGGGCAAAAATGCCCGTCTGCTGACCGTTGCGGGGGCAGCGCAGGTCAAGTTCACCCCGTGGGGGATTACTCTCCTGCTTCCCGTTGAACTGGGGTTTGTGAACCAAACCCCGAGCACCAACAAATGCCATTGTAAGATGAGAACTTGCACCAAACATACAATCAGTGACATTACAATTCCTCTGACATGACGAATCCCACCACCGTCGACCAGATTGCAGACCGGGTTGAGCACCTTTTGCTCCGCCACGAAGAGCTGCAAAAGACCAATGCACTGCTGCATCAGCAGGTCTTGGCCCTGTCTCACGAGCGCGACCTGCTCAAGTCCAAATTGGCCGCCGCCCGCTCGCGTGTCGACGCTCTGATTGAGCGTTTGCCCCAAAATTCCCCCTCTGACGCCGACTCATGAGCAACAAACAACTTGAAGTTCAAATCATGGGGCAAAGCTACCTTTTGGGCTGCCCCGAAGGTGGTGAAGCCCGTTTATTGGTAGCAGTAGACAAAGTTGACCAGGCCATGTGCAAGGTGCGCGACGCCGGCAAAATCAAAGCCCGCGATCGCATAGCGGTATTGGCCGCACTTAACCTGGCCTTTGAACAACCTGAATCATCCTCAAGCGCAGAGACCCAAGCAGCCAAACCGCCGTTACAAACAGCCGCTTTCAACGATGTTGACAATGACCGCCTTGGTCAGTTGCTCAAAAAACTTGATCAGGCCCTTCACAAAGACGGCCAGTTGATCTGAGCCTACAATCGCCCTGTCTGCAGTGCATGCTGGGCTTTATATTTCCTTGAACCAATGCTCTTAGAGCCCGGGCTTGGAACATTGTCTGGTGAGCGTGATCATCTCGCGTCAGATGAACCCAACACCAGTCTGACCTTGCCCACCTGAACCCCGGTTCAGGATGCCGGTCCAGTGGCACTTGCAGACACCTTTTTAAAAACATTTTGAATCCGCCGGTAGGAGACCCACATGAAGTGGTTGCGTTATTCACACCAAGGCCAGGTTGGCTTGGGTCAATTGGTGGGTGACACCCTCCATGTCCATCAAGGCTCTCTGTTTGAAAATCCTCAACCCACGGGCGTCACCTTGCCTTTGTCGGACCTTGAGATTTTGGCACCTTGCCAGCCCACCAAAGTGTTGGCCCTTTGGAACAATTTCAAAGCGGCTGCAGAAAAGAATGGCTGGAGCGCACCCACAGAGCCGCTCTACTTTCTCAAATCGCCCAACTCCTATTCGCATCATCTTCAAGCTGTGATTCGGCCTCAACAAGATGTCGGCAGAGTGGTGTACGAAGCCGAACTGGGCATCGTCATTGGCAAGCGCGGCCGTGATATTCCCCTCGAAGATGCCGCGCAACATATCTTTGGTTACACGTGTGTCAACGATGTCACAGCCGTTGAACTGCTGCGTTCAGACACCAGTTTTGAACAATGGACCCGCGCTAAAAATTTTGACGGCTTTACCCCTTTCGGCCCTTGGATTGAAACTGAATTGGATTGCACTACCGCCATCGTGACGGCCAAAGTGAATGGCCGAGAGCGCCAGAATTATGCGGTCAGTGACATGTTCTTTTCCCCGCAAGAATTGGTCGCCAAACTCTCTAGAGGCATGACTCTAGAAGCGGGCGATATTATTTCTTGCGGCACATCACTCGGGGCCATGCCTTGGCAAAATGATGCTGTGGTCGAAGTGGCCATTGAAGGCATTGGCACCCTCACCAACACCATGAAAGAGTCAGCATGAGTTTGAACATTGCCATCGTGGGCGCAGGCGCCATTGGGGGTTACCTCGGTGTGAAGTTGGCCTTGTCGGGCAACAAGGTCACTTTCATTGCGCGCGGCGAAAATCTCAAAGCCATTCAAGCTAATGGCATGACACTGAACTTGGAAGATGGTACATCGCTGCATGCCCCCAATGTCAAGGCCTGCACCATCGACGAGGCTACGCCACATGACTATGTGTTCTTAACCATGAAGTCGCATCAGGTCAGTCCTGTGGCAGAACAAATTGGCAGGCTGTGCCATGACAACACCGCCGTCGTCACCCTGCAAAACGGCGTGCCTTGGTGGTACTTTTACAACCTGGCGGGCGAGTATCAAAACCGTCAATTGACTTCCATCGATCCTGGTGGCGCCCAGTGGCAACACATTGGCCCAGAGCGGGTGATTGGTGCGGTGGTTTACCCCGCTGCAGAATTGGTTGCCCCTGGCGTTGTCAAACTCATTGAAGGCAACCGCTTTACCTTGGGCGAGCCCAGTGGCGAAAAATCAGAACGTGTGACGGCATTGGCGCAGGCCATGATTGCCGCAGGATTCAAAACGCCTGTGTCTACAGACATACGCAGCGAACTGTGGGTCAAGCTCTGGGGCAACCTGACTTTTAACCCCGTGTCTGCTCTAACGCACGCCACTCTAGAAGACATTTGCAATTTTGACCTCACCCGCAATTTGGCAGCCACCATGATGGCGGAAGCTCAAACTGTAGGAGAAAAACTAGGCGTTCAATTCAAAATCAGCATCGACAAACGAATAGCGGGCGCACAAGCTGTGGGCGCCCACAAAACCTCCATGCTGCAAGACATTGAACACGGCAAAGCTTTAGAGTTAGAAGCGCTTCTTGGTAGCGTGATTGAGCTGGGCCGCATCTGCAACATGCCCACCCCCACACTCGACTCGGTTTACGCCATGACGCGTTTGCTCGAGCAGAGTGTGTTGAGAAAAGGCAAAGGCCTTAGCCTCGACTGAGTTTTTTCAAGAACCCAAGCGCTGGCCACAAAAGCATGATCAGAGCCAGGCACGTAATTGTGCCGGCCAAGGGCGTGCTCACAAAAATGTCCAAGCTGCCTTTGGAAATCAGCATGGACTGTCTAAAGCTGGTTTCAGCCATGTCACCCAGCACCAAGGCCAAGACCAAAGGTGCCATCGGGTATTTGAGCTTTTTGAAGGCATAACCCATCAAGCCAAAGACCAACATCAAC
>SXXD01000037.1 GCA_005789685.1 Burkholderiales bacterium | reverse complement strand
GGCTTGACATGATCTTCTTCACCCACTGAAACCCCGCCGCTGGTTAACACCAAATCGTGGTGCGAAGCAGCATCACGCAAGACCGTCAAAGTTGCTTCAAACTTGTCGGGCACGATGCCCAGGTCTGTCACTTCACACCCCAAACGAACCAGCAAGGCACGCAAGAAAAATCGGTTGGAATTGTAAATAGCACCGGGCCGCATGTTCTCGGGCGCAACATCGCCGGGCATGACCAATTCATCGCCAGTAGAGAATAAAGCCACGCGAGGTTTTCGCGTGACTTCCAGTTGGGCCAAACCAATGCTGGCGGCCAAGCCCAAACCTGCAGGATCGAGTCGCGTGCCTTGAGGCAAAACCACGGCACCTTGGGACACATCTTCGCCACTGCGGCGAATCCATTGCCCTAAACCAGGCACCGTGTTGACCACAATGACGGGCACACCTGCAGCCACATTTTCAGTTGAGGTCAGTTGCGTATCCTCTTGCATGACCACCGCGTTGGCGCCCGGTGGAATGGGTGCACCAGTGAAAATACGCGCGGCTTCACCTGGGTTCAAAGCATGACCGTGCTGACCCGCAGGTATGCGTTGTGTGACTTTTAAGCTTGAGCCCGAATGCACGACATCTTCAACCCGCAAAGCGTAGCCATCCATTGAAGAATTGTCTTGCGGTGGCACTTGCAACCCAGACACCAGGTCATGCGACAAAACACGGCCATCCGCTTCAAATGTGTTGACCCATTCGGTTTGAGTCAAGACAGAAACCTCTTTCAGGACCAAGCTCAAAGCTTCGTCCAAAGACATTAAGGACGGACGCTTGGTGGCCTTGTTGTCAGTCATAAGTTCAGTCGCAATGTTTCGCAATGTAGGCTTTGACAGCATCGACCGATTTGGACATGACCAGCACGCGCTTAGGCAAGGCTTCAATGCCTTCAAATTTTGCGGGGCGATCGGGTTCGCGGCCTAAAGCTTCCACCAAGGTGGCGGCAAACTTGATGGGCAATGCTGTTTCTAGCACCAACATGGGAACACCGGGTTTTGCCAAAGGCACGGCCACCTTCAAACCATCTGCGGTGTGCGTATCCACCATGATGTGGTTGTCTGCATAAATAGTTTGAATCGTTTGCAGTCGATCGGCATGTGTGCTCTTGCCACTCAGAAAACCGAATTGAGTTTTGGCTTTCGCAAAAAGGGGGTCTTGGCCTAAATCAAATTGGCCTGTTTGGTTCAATTGATCGTGAAAGAGGTGCTTCACGCGCACTGCATTGCGATGGAGTAAGTCAAACACAAAGCGTTCAAAGTTGCTGGCCTTGGAGATGTCCATGGAGGGGCTGGATGTCTCATGGGTATCGGCAGAGCCACGCACACGGTAGACACCTGTTCTAAAGAACTCATCGAGCACATCGTTTTCGTTGGTGGCCACAATGAGATGCTCAATGGGCAAGCCCATCATGCGGGCCACATGGCCAGCGCAGACATTGCCAAAATTACCACTTGGCACACTGAAGCTGACTTTTTGAGTGTCATTTTGCGTGGCTTGAAAATAGCCCGCAAAGTAATAGACCACCTGTGCCAACAAGCGCGCCCAATTGATGGAGTTGACAGTGCCAATTTTGTACTTGCGCTTGAACTCTAAATCGTTGCTCACCGCCTTGACGATATCTTGGCAATCATCGAACACGCCTTGTATGGCAATGTTGTGAATGTTGGCATCGAGTAAGCTGAACATTTGCGCTTGCTGAAAAGGGCTCATTCGGCCCTCTGGGCTGGTCATGAAGACACGCACCCCTTTTTTGCCGCGCATGGCGTACTCGGCGGCACTGCCTGTGTCCCCCGATGTGGCGCCGAAGATATTGAGTTCAGCATTTCTCCGAGTGAGTTCGTACTCAAACAAGTTGCCAAGCAGCTGCATGGCCATGTCTTTGAAGGCCAATGTGGGGCCGTTGGAGAGGGCCTCTAAATAAACAACTGCGCCAAGTGCGGCTTTGGTTTTGAGCGCCTTAATGGGAACAATTTCAGTCGTCCCAAAGCTGGCTTCGGTGTAGGTTTTTTCGCACAAGGCGCGCAAATCCTTGGCAGGAATGTCATCGATGTACAAAGACAAGACTTCATAGGCCAGAGCGGCATAGCCCTGTGTGTTGAGCACCTGACGCAAATGACCCAACTGTGCCGCCGATATTTGCGGGTAGGCCTCAGGCAGGTACAAGCCGCCATCAGGGGCCAAGCCTTCTAGCAAAATTTCACAAAACCTTTTTCGGTCTGCATGACCGCGTGTTGACAAATAACGCATCAGTTCAATTCTTCCTTACGAATTTTTATAATGGGTGCCATCACGGTTGGCAATGCTTGCATTTGCGCCAACACTTCGTTCATCTTGCCTTCAACGGTGTCGTGTGTCAGGATAATCACATCGGTTTGATTTTCGCCGGCTTGACTCACTTGGTCTGCCTCACGCTGAAGCACAGCATCGATGCTGATGTTGGCGTCGGCCAACAGACTCGTGAGCTTGGCCAGCACACCAGCTTCGTCGGCCACACGCAAACGCAAGTAATAACTGGTGATCACATCTGACATGGGCAAAATCTTCAAGTTGCTCATGGCATTGGGCTGGAAGGCCAAATGCGGCACCCGGTTCAATGGGTCGGCCGTGTGCAGCCGCGTAATGTCGACCAAGTCGGCAATGACCGCACTGGCTGTGGGTTCTGAGCCGGCACCTTTGCCGTAATAAAGCGTGGTGCCCACGGCATCGCCTTGCACCATCACGGCATTCATAGCGCCTTCCACATTGGCAATAAGGCGTTGTGTTGGCACCAAGCTTGGGTGAACACGCAACTCAATACCTGCTTCGGTGCGCTTGGTGATCCCCAGCAGCTTGATGCGATAGCCTAGCTGCTCGGCGTATTTAATGTCGGCGGCCCCAAGCTTGGTAATGCCTTCGATGTAAGCCTGGTCAAACTGAACAGGAATGCCAAAGGCCAATGCGCTCATCAGGGTGACTTTGTGAGCGGCGTCCACACCTTCAATGTCGAAAGTGGGATCGGTCTCGGCATAACCCAATCGCTGCGCCTCTTTAAGAACCACATCAAAGTCCAAACCTTTTTCGCGCATTTCGGACAGAATGAAATTGGTCGTGCCATTGATGATGCCAGCCACCCATTGAATTCTGTTGGCTGTTAAGCCTTCACGCAGTGCTTTAATGATGGGAATGCCACCCGCAACGGCAGCTTCAAATGCCACCATCACACCTTTGGCACGGGCGGCTTCAAAAATTTCGGTGCCATGAACTGCCAACAATGCTTTGTTGGCAGTGACCACATGCTTGCCAGCCGCAATGGCTTCAAGGACCAGCGCTTTGGCGATGCCGTAGCCACCAATGAGTTCCACCACAATGTCGATATCGGGATTGGCAATGACTTGGCGCGCATCACCAACCACTTTGACATGGGGGGCGCACAAAGCTTGGGCTTTGGCAATGTCCAAATCGGCCACCATGCTAATTTCAATGCCACGTCCAGCACGGCGTTTGATTTCTTCTTGGTTGCGCTGCAACACATTGAAAGTACCACTGCCTACGGTGCCCATGCCTAACAGGCCAACTTGAATCGGTTTCATTGTTTACTCACTTAAACGGCCGTACCAAAACGCAGCCGCGCTTTTTCTAAAAACTTGGCCAAGCGTTCAATGGCCTCGCGCAAATCGTCCAAATGGGGCAAGAACACAATTCGGAAATGATCTGGTGCTGACCAATTAAAGCCAGTGCCCTGAACCAACATGACTTTGGTTTCTTGTAAGACTTCAAGAAAAAACAGCTGGTCGTCCTTGATGGGGTAAATTTTGGGGTCTAGCTTTGGAAACATGTAAAGCGCAGCTTTAGGCTTAATGCACGACACCCCTGGAATTGCGTTAATGAGTTCGTAGGCCAAGTCGCGCTGCTTGCGCAAACGCCCTCCTTCGTTGACCAACTCATTGATGCTTTGATGGCCGCCCAATGCCGTTTGAATGGCCCACTGACCAGGCACGTTGGCGCAAAGTCGCATGTTGGACAACATGTTCAAGCCTTCAATATAGTCTTGTGCAGGCTGCTTATCGCCAGTGACAATCATCCAGCCCGCCCGATACCCGCATGACCGATAACTCTTGGACAAAGAGTTGAAGGTAAGGGTCAAAACATCTTGGCTCAAACTGGCAATGGGGGTGTGCTTCAAACCATCGTACAAAACTTTGTCGTAGACCTCATCGGCAAAAATCACCAAGCCGTGGGTTCTGGCAATTTCTACAATGCCAATGAGAGTCTCGTCTGAGTACAAAGCACCCGTGGGATTGTTGGGATTAATGACCACAATGCCCTTGGTCTTTGGTGTAATTTTGGCGCGAATGTCGTCTAAATTTGGCGTCCATCCTGTGTCTTCATCGCACACATAATGCACAGGCGTTCCGCCTGACAAACTGGCCGCCGCTGTCCACAACGGATAGTCGGGTGCTGGCAACAAAAGTTCGTCGCCGTTGTCTAGCAAGGCATTGGTGGCCATCACGATCAGTTCGCTGGCGCCGTTGCCTAAATAGATGTCATCTAGCGTCACGCCCTTGATGCCTTGCTTTTGTGTCTCGTGCATGACGGCCTTGCGGGCACCAAAAATACCTTTGCTGTCGGAATAACCTGCAGAATTGGGCAGGTTTCGTATCATGTCTTGTTGAATTTCCTCAGGCGCATCGAAACCAAACACGGCCAAATTGCCAATGTTGAGCTTGATGATCTTGTGGCCCTCTTCCTCCATTTGTCTGGCGCGGTCCATGATGGGGCCGCGAATGTCATAACAAACGTTGGCAAGTTTGGCTGATTTTTGGATAGTTTTCAAAATCCCTCCGAAGGGTGTTGTCGCTTGGGAAAACCTATAATTTGACCACAGAACTGGCCCTTTTTAAGAAACTCACAAGCATGAAACTTCATCCGGATACCAGCAATGGCTTCTCAATCCAAAGCTATAGCGAAGAAAGCGTGGTTGTGAACGGAAAATGCCAGACGGGTCCCTTGCTTTTGTGCTCAATTCAAGGCCCTCAAAAATGGTCTGCTGAAAGCTTTGAGTCTCTCACCCAGGCCTCTTTCGACGAACTCCTGCCTTTCACCCCAGAGTTGGTCTTATTTGGCAGTGGGAAGCGCATTCAATTTCCCGCACCCAATTTACTCCAAGGCCTATTCCAGCAACGAATCGGGTTAGAAACCATGGACAACGGGGCTGCTTGCCGCACCTTCAATGTTTTGGCTGGGGAGGGTCGGCATGTGGTTTTGGTCCTGATCCCCCCAATGACCACCTAAATGAACTGTTTTCAGGTCAGCCAAAAAACTCACAGGGTTTAGGTTTAAAATATCAGATTGCCGTCGCAGTGATGCCCCCTCAGGGGTTCATTGGCCATGCGGTTCATTTCAGTCACGCGAGATTAGTTCTATGGCGATCGTTGTTAACAAACCCCTTCCCGAATTTGAAGCAAACGCAACGGGCGGACTCAAGGTTTCAAACACATCTCACAATGGCAAAATCATGATTTTGTACTTCTACCCGAAGGACAACACCCCTGGTTGCACCACTGAGGCCATGCAATTCCGCGACAAATTCAAAGACTTTGCCAAGGCTGGCGCTACAGTTTTTGGTGTTTCTCGTGACAACATGAAGTCACACGATGACTTTAAAACCAAACTTGAGCTTCCCTTCGAATTGATTGCAGACACAGAAGAAAAAATGTGTCACATGTTTGGCGTGGTTAAAAACAAAATCATGTACGGCAAAAAAGTCAAAGGCATTGAGCGCAGCACCTTCCTGATTGGCCCTGACGGCCTGGTCAAAGAAGAATGGCGCGGCCTCAAAGTGCCAGGACACGTTGAAGACGTTTTAAAAGCCGTCAAAGCACTGAAAAAAGCCGCATAATTGCGACATGCCGCTGAATAACAGCCCCATTTATTTTTACCTTAGCAAAGCCGCCTCGGCCTCAAGGCGGCTTTTTATTTGCGTCAACACTTTTCACATTTCTACTGAGGCCTTGATTTATGCCACTGCCACCTGCACCAACACAGCGCGCTTCCTTGCTCGCCACAAAAAACATTGCTAAATTTGAAAAAACATCGGCACCCCCTCCCCCCCTAAGCAGTGAACTTGCATCTGCCAAAAAACCTGCTGCAAAAAAGCCGTTGGATGACCATCCTTTGAATCTGGCCCCACTGCACTCCTCTGAACTTGCGCCTGCAAGTCCAGAGCCCAGCAAACGCGCGCCAATGCCTGTAGCTTCCAAAAAACCAAAAGCTACCAAGAAGAACAACGGCCCCACCAAATTGTTTGTGCTGGACACCAATGTGCTGATGCACGATCCCATGTGCCTGTTCCTGTTTGAAGAGCACGATGTTTACTTGCCCATGATTGTTCTGGAAGAACTGGACAGCCATAAAAAAGGCATGACCGAAGTGGCCCGAAACGCCAGACAAACCAGCCGGTCCCTCGATGCGTTGGCAGCCACACTGGGTTCTGACATGAAGCTAGGCCTGCCCTTGAATGGCACGGGTCACATCGAAGCCCAAGGCAAGCTTTTCTTTCAGACCCAAATCATGGATGTGACCTTGCCCATGAGTTTGCCTCAAGGCAAAGCAGACAACCAAATCTTGGGCGTGGTCCAAGCCTTGGTGAACATGCACACTCCCAGAGAAGTGGTGTTGGTGTCTAAGGACATCAACATGCGCGTCAAAGCCAGAGCCTTGGGATTGGCGGCAGAGGATTATCAAAACGACAAAGTATTGGAAGATGGCGACCTGATGTATTCAGGTGCCTTGGCATTGCCCGCCGACTTTTGGAATCGTCACAGCAAAGCCATTGAAAGTTGGCAACAAGGCAGTCACACTTTTTACCGATTCAGTGGCCCCTTGGTTCCTAGCTTGCTCATCAACCAATTTGTTTACTTAGAAGCACCCGGAGAGCCTAGCTTGTATGCCCGCGTCACTGAGATTAGGGGCAAAACAGCGGTCTTGAAAACACTCAAAGATTTTGGGCATGCCAAAAATGCGGTTTGGGGCGTGCTGACTCGCAATCGCGAACAGAACTTTGCCATGAACATGCTCACCGATCCAGAAATTGACTTTGTCACCTTGGCTGGAACGGCAGGCACAGGCAAAACACTCATGGCTTTGGCTGCGGGTCTCACTCAGGTGCTAGACGACAGGCGTTATACAGAAATCATCATGACCCGCGCCACAGTGAGTGTGGGAGAAGACATTGGCTTTCTGCCAGGTACTGAAGAAGAAAAGATGGGCCCATGGATGGGTGCCTTAGACGACAATTTGGAGTTTTTGGCCAAGGGCGATGGCGGCAATGCCGGTGAGTGGGGTCGTGCCGCCACCACTGAGCTCATTCGAAGCCGTATCAAAATCAAAAGCATGAACTTCATGCGCGGCCGAACTTTCATGAACAAATACGTGATCATTGACGAGGCGCAAAACTTAACGCCCAAGCAAATGAAAACCTTGATCACACGGGCAGGCCCCGGCACCAAAATCATTTGCATGGGCAACTTGGCTCAAATTGACACGCCCTACCTCACAGAAGGCTCGTCGGGCTTAACCTACGCCGTCGATCGTTTTAAAGGATGGGCTCATGGTGGCCACATCACGCTGGCGCGCGGTGAGCGTTCAAGACTCGCCGACTTTGCCAGCGAAGTACTTTAAGACTTGTGGCGCGGTGGTTTAGTAATCACCACTGCCACCACCCGACGCTAAGCTTTCAAAGCGCGTTAAAGGTTTCAAGAAAGTTAAGCGAACGGCGCCGGTGGGGCCGTTTCGTTGCTTGCCAATGATGATCTCTGCAACGCCTGGATCTTTTGAGTCTTTGTGGTAATAGTCATCGCGGTAAATGAACATGATGATGTCGGCATCTTGCTCAATAGCGCCCGACTCTCGCAAGTCACTCATCATGGGCCGCTTATCGGTTCTTTGCTCCACGCCACGGTTCAGCTGAGACAAAGCAATGACAGGACACTGAAGCTCTTTGGCCAGCATCTTCAGGCCCCTGGAAATTTCGCCCAACTCAGTGGCACGGTTTTCACCATCACCACTGGACGAACCGGTCATGAGCTGCAAGTAATCAACCACAATCAGGCCCAACTTGCCACATCTGCGCGCTAAACGCCGTGCATTGGCACGCAGTTCGCTGCTTGTGAGCCCAGCCGTTTCGTCAATGTGCAGAGAAACAGTTCTGAGGCGCTCGATGGCATCTGTGAGGCGTGGCCATTCTTCATCGGTTAGCTTGCCAGTACGCAAGTGCCCTTGATCGATACGACCTATGGAGCCCACCACGCGCACCGCCAATTGAGCGGCGCCCATTTCCATTGAAAATACGGCCACGGGCAAGCCTTCGTTCAAGGCAACGTGCTCGGCAATGTTGATGGCAAATGCGGTTTTGCCCATGGAAGGACGTGCCGCCAACACCACCAAATCGCCAGCTTGCAAACCTGAGGTCATGCGGTCGAGATCGTAGAAGCCCGTGGGCACCCCTGTGATGTCGTTGGGGTTATCGGCCATCTCTTGCACGCGGTCCATGAGGTCAACCACCAAGGTTTCCATGGATTGGAAGCCCTGCTTCATGCGAGAGCCTTCTTCACCGATGTTGAAGATCTTTTGTTCGGCTTCGTCTAGGATTCTCTCAATAGGACGACCTTGAGGATTAAAGGCATTGGTGGCAATTTCGTCGCTGGCCGTGACCAACTTGCGCAGAATGGAGCGCTCGCGAACAATTTCAGCATAGCGCCTGATGTTGCTGGCACTCGGCACATATTGAGCCAAGGAGTTAAGGTAGCCCAAACCACCCATGCCCTCCGCCTTGCCTTGATTTTGCAACTGCTCATACACCGTGATGACGTCGGCTGGTTTTGAGCCATTGATCAAAGTTGAGATGGCTGCAAAAATTAATTTGTGCTCATGTCGATAAAAATCATTGTCAGTGAGCAAGTCACCCATTCGATCCCAAGCCGTGTTGTCTAGCAACAAACCGCCCAGCACACTCGACTCGGCCTCGATGGAGTGAGGCGGCACACGCAGCTGTGCAATTTGCTGATCTTGGCTGACTGCGCTGAAACCCAGTTCGGATTCAGAGTGCGACTGAGGAGAAAAAAGTGCGGACATGGACGTTCTAATTTGAATACTGGATCTTACGCACTGCTGGCACTTTGGTCATGGGACAAGCCTGTGGATAAGTCGTTGGTAAGTAAAGAAAGTCTTGTGAATAAACTATAAATATTTGCAAAAAAGAAAAAGCCGCCAGTCATTCGACGGGCGGCTTTTTCAATGGCTTAAAAATTAAGCTGTTTCGCCGTAGACAGAAACAGTAACTTCAACCACGACGTCTGTGTGCAATGCCACAGCAACCGTAGATTCGCTGACAGTTTTGATAGGGCCATTGGGCATGCGGATTTGGGCTTTGGCCAAACCGTAGCCGGCTTTGTTCAACTCTTCAGCAATGTCGTGGTTGGTGACAGAACCAAACAAACGACCGTCAACGCCAGCCTTTTGGGTGATTTTGACCACAACACCAGCAAGCTTTTCGCCTTGTGCTTGAGCTTCAGCCAATTTGGCAGCAGCAGCCTTTTCGAGTTCGACGCGGCGCGCTTCGAATTCAGCTTTGTTGGCTTCAGTAGCACGGCGTGCACGGCCACTGGGAATGAGGAAGTTGCGAGCGTAACCGTCTTTGACTTTAACGATTTCACCCAAATTGCCAAGGTTCACAACCTTATCGAGCAGAATGATTTGCATGGTTGTTCTCCTTAAACTTTGTGCTGGTCGCTGTAAGGCAACATGGCCAAGAAGCGAGCGCGCTTGATGGCGGTGTTCAATTGGCGCTGATAAATAGCGCGTGTGCCTGTCAAACGTGCGGGAATGATTTTGCCGTTTTCAGCAATGAAGTCGCGCAGTGTGTCGACGTCTTTGTAATCAATCTCTTCCACGCCTGTGACTGTGAAGCGGCAGAAACGCTTGCGCTTGAACAGCAGTGACTGGGTGTTGCGCTTGGGGCGCTTGTCTTTGTTAAATTTTTTGAAAGTGGCCATGGGGCCTCCTGAAAATTAAAGTGTCTTAAATTCTTGAATATGCAGAATCACATTTTTTCCGTTTTTGGGAGTGGCCAAAAAACCGCTGAATTTCCAAACACTGCCAATGGGCTGAGTTTGAATTCTCTCTGCAATCGATCCGATGGCAACAGCTTTCACTGTGGCTTTGACCTGTCTGAGAGTTCCCGCTGCTTGAATGCTAGAGGCATGCTCTAGAACCAAGTCAATGACTGGCAAGCCAGCCGGTGTGTATCGAATTGCTTTTTGCTCTGCGATACCAGCGGTTAATTCAAGGTGGTTTTCTTCCGTCACTCCGTCAACAAATGTGATCAGTTTGCAAATTCGGCTTGTTGGGCTTTGCGAGCTTCTTCGCGCTCGACTTGTTTCATCATGGAAGATGGGCCTGCATCGGCTTTCTTCTTCAGAACCGTTAAGTAACGCAAAACAGCATCGTTGAACTTGAAAGCATGTTCGAGTTCGGCCATCACAGCCTGATCAGCTTCAATGTTCACGCACAAGTAATGGGCTTTGCCCAACTTGTTAATTTGGTAGGCCATCTGACGACGACCCCAGTCTTCGACACGGTGAATCTTGCCACCGCCGGCAACGATCATGCCTTTGTAACGCTCCAACATGGCTGGAACTTGTTCGCTCTGATCCGGGTGAATCAGCAAAATGATTTCATAATGACGCATTGAGACTCCTTTTGGTTTTGAACCCGATGGGTTCTGATAAAAAGCT
>SXXD01000036.1 GCA_005789685.1 Burkholderiales bacterium | reverse complement strand
TCTTTTTCAGCGCTGGTTAAAAGTATTTCACCGCGCGCCAAAGCTTGCGCTTCTTGAGTCAATTGTTGGAGTGTTTGCATGGTGGTTTATTCAAGCGGCTACGCGCGTGTCTTGGTCGGCTGTGCCCTGCATCACCTGTGTTGCCAGACGGGGTACCGATTCAGGAATGCCCAAAGCAGCTCGTGCTGCTTGTTGACCGGAGATGCGGCCAAAAGCCGTGCCGATGGTCATGCCAACACCTGCGGTGTAGCCTTTGCCCAAAACATTGCCTGCCATCATCTCGCCAGCCACAAACAAATTGGGACTTGGCTGATGGTTGAACCGGACCGCAGTGGTGTCATCGGTTTTCAAACCGAGGTAAGTGAAGGTGATGCCGGGCTTCACGGGATACGCATAGAAGGGCGCCGTATCAAGCGGCAGCGCCCAATGTGTTTTTGCTGGCGTCACTCCCTCGGTATGGCAATCGTCCAAGACGGTGTGATCAAAATGTCCTGGAACGCAAGCTTGGTTGTAAGCGTTCAGGGTGGCCATGAAGGTGTCTACGTTCAGACCAAGTTTCTCCGCCAACTCTGGCAGAGATTGAGCGACAGTGCCTTCAAATACGGGCGGCATAAAACGACCCACTGCTTTGGCATCTGAAATGGAATAGCCAATTTGACCGGGTTGCTGAGCCACCAAGCGACCCCAAATGGCGTAGCGCTTGGGCCAAAAGTCTTCGCCTTCGTCGTAAAAACGCTCGGCGTTTTTGTTGACCACCACACCCAAAGACACACAGTCGATGCGGGTACAAATGCCGCCGTCGTACAGAGGTGCACGCGCATCAATGGCCACCATGTGTGCCTGGGTAGGATCGCCAATTTGATCGGCCCCCAATTTAAGCAGGTGCTTGAGCAATGTGCCTTGGTTGAATCTGGTGCCACGAATTAAAAAATTGTCGGCTGGGAATTCACCTAGCGCGTTTTGACCCCAGGCTTCACGCAACCAGCCCAAGTTGGATTCAAAACCACCGGCCGCCATCACGCATGTTTTGGCAGCGATGCGCTCTGTTCGCACCAGCTCGCCTGTGGGCGTTTTGTGATTCACGATCGCAGCTTTGAAAACGCCATTTTCAATGTCGATTTCATTCACTTCTGCGTTGTACTGAATTTGGATGCCTAACTTTTCTGCGCTTCGGTAATAGGCATTCATGAGCGCTTTGCCACCGCCCATGAAGAACGCATTGGTTCGCGCGGTGTGCAATGCGCCTGACAAAGAAGGCTGGAAGCGCACACCGTGCTTGACCATCCAAGGTCTGCAGTGGTGCGAGTGGCGAATGGCCAAACGCGCCATGTGCTCATCGGTCAGGCCGCCAGTGACTTTCAAAAGATCTTGCCAAAATTCTTCTTCAGAATAGGCTTCTTCCAAGACATCTTGCGGTGCATCGTGCATGCAGCGCAAGTTGCGTGTGTGGATGGAATTACCACCGCGCCACGCGCGTGGCGATGACTCAAGCACCATGACGCTGGCACCGGCCTCGCGAGCCATGAGTGCCGCACTCAAGGCTGCGTTGCCACCACCAATGATCAAAACATCCAAACTCATTTCACACACCCCAAAATTTAGAACTGATAGCGGCGCAAACCACCGTCCACTGGGATCACAGCACCTGTGATGTAGCTTGCCAAAGGCGACGACAAAAACGTGACCAAATTGGCCATGTCTTCAGGTTCGCCATAACGGCCCATGGGGATTTCGTTTTCGCACTGCCACTGACGGTACTCAGGAGTGTAGTTCCGAAAAATTTGTTCAGAGTGAATGCGGCCAGGGGGAATGCAGTTCACGGTAATGCCGTGAGGGCCCACCATGCGTGACAAGCCTTTAGCCCAACTGTGAATACCGGCCTTGGCGCAGAAAGCGCCATTGACATGATCGGGCTCACTCTTGCCTGTGATGTTGATAATGCGGCCCCATTTGCGCGCAATCATTTGATCCACCAAGGCATCTGCCACTTGGCGGGGACGGTGAAAGTTCAGGGTGATTGCTTCTTGCCAGGCTTCTTCGCTCACATGCAAATCTTTGAAGCTGCGTGAACCGCCCGCATTGTTGACCAAAATGTCAACATGGCCCAGCCTTTGGATGGCCGCAGCAGTGAGTTTGGCGGCGGCATCTTCAGGATACAAGTCTGATTCAATGATGACAGGGCGGTGGCCACCCGCGGTCACGATTTCATCGGCCACTTCTTGCAACTTATGGACACGGCGTGCAGAGATGGCCAATTTCACACCTTCAGCGGCCAATGCCTTGGCAATGCCTCGGCCAATGCCAACGCTGGCGCCAGTGACAAGCGCTGTTTTGTCTTTAAGTTGCAAGTCCATGGTGCCTTTTCTAATGAATTCTTAACGGGTATCACTTTACCTCGGCCAGAGATGGACAGCGTCAATTAGGGGATAGGGGCATGACAAATGATTCAATTTTCTTTTTCATGTCGTCTCCAACAGAAGTGACACTTTAACATATACCCTATGGGGTATAATAATGAACTCAAAAAAGCCTGTAGTTCTTACAGGCTTTAGGGTTGGTTTAGACGCGAATGGGGCTCAGAAAGGGATGTCGTCGTCCATGTCGTCAAAACCGCTGGCGGGCTTGGCTGCTGGTTTGCCAGCAGGCGCCGCGCTTGCCGCAGGACGGGTCGCTGCGGCAGGACGGCGCGCGGGTGCACCACCCTCATCATCGCCACCACTGGGGCCGCCCATGCCTTCACGGCCGCCCAGCAATTGCATTTCGGTGGCAATGATGTCGACCGTGTTTTTCTCAACACCCGCTTGATCGGTGTACTTGCCGTATTTCAGGCGGCCTTCAATGTAAATGGGGCGGCCTTTTTTGACGTACTCGCCAGCAATCTCGGCCAAG
>SXXD01000228.1 GCA_005789685.1 Burkholderiales bacterium | reverse complement strand
CTCTGTGAGCATGTCAGACAAACGTCGCAACTGGCTTTTGTACGTGCTTGTCCCTTCTCCAATGGCCATGCGCGGGGCACCCCCTCGCATTGCAGCGCGGTCTGCCACAAAGGCTTGAATGGCTTCTTCAGGCACACCCGCAAACACATCTGCAATGCCCGCAGGCTGAAAGTTGTAGGCCATGGCAGCCGAGAAAACTTGGCTGTCTGCCCATTGCGCCACAATTCGAGATGCACCATTGACCGGCGATGGATACAGGCTGGGTGTTGGTGCTATCTTTTCAAGTACATCGGCAATCAAAGCAGTATCGCAATAAATGTCTGCACCAATTTGCAAAACAGGGGTGCGTCGATAGCCGCCTGTGAGTGCCGTCAGGTCTGGTTTAGGCATGATCCTAGGAATGATCACGCTTTGCCAGGCTAGCTTTTTATAGCCAAAAATCAAACGAATTTTTTCAGCAAAAGGCGATGTTGGATAGTGGTGCAGGATCAGTTGGCTCATGGCAATTCCTATTTAAATGGCTGGCAAAGTTAAATCAACTTGACCACTTGCTTGCCAAAGTTATGGCCTTTGAGCAAACCCATGAAAGCTTCAGGTGCAGACGCTAAACCTTGTGCAATGGTTTGTCTAGGATTGAACTTGCCGCTGGCAATCAGCTCAGCCAATTCAGCCAAGGCTTCAGGCCAAACTTCCATGTGCTCACTCACAATGAAGCCCTCAATGGTCATGCGGCTCTTCAAAATCAGGGTGGGGTTGGTCATGGCCAAGGGTTCACCGTTGTAGCCAGCAATCATGCCGCACACAGCAATGCGAGAAAAATCATTGGCACGCAACATGACGGCATCTAGCACCATGCCGCCTACATTTTCAAAATGACCGTCGATGCCATTGGGACATGCATCGCGCAATGCTTTGGACAAGGAGATGTAATCCGTGTGCGCTTTGTAATCAATGCAGGCATCAAAGCCCAACTCGTTGATAACGTAATCGCATTTGGCCTTGCCACCGGCAATGCCCACCACTCGAAAACCACGCGCTTTGGCCAATGCACCATAGGCACTGCCCACCGCTCCGCTGGCAGCACTGACAGTCACAGTGGCACCCGGTTTGGCTTGAATGATTTTGTTCAGTCCATACCAAGCTGTGACACCAGGCATGCCCACTGCGCCAAGGTAATGGCTCATTGAGATTTTTTCAGCGTTGACATGCTTAAGTGCGCCAGGCACATCTGCATTGATCAGGCTGTATGCTTGCCAACCGCCCATGCATTGGACGGTTTGACCCACCTTGAACTTTGCATTTTTGCTTTCGGCCACTTCGCCCACTGTGCCGCCAATCATGGGTTCACCCAGAGGCTGAGGTTGGGCATAATTTTTGCCTGCGTTCATACGGCCGCGCATGTAAGGGTCGAGGCTGAGGTAATGGTTTTTAACCAAGACTTGCCCATCTTGCAATGCAGGCGTTTCTGCAGTGATCATTTTGAAGTTGGAAGGTGAGACTTCAGCTTCAGGGCGATTGTCTAAAACGATGGCGTGATTGGTAGGCATGTTGATTTCTTTCTAATCAGTTGAAATGGGGGATGTGACCGACGGCGTTCGCTTGACATATTTGAAAGTACCTGTGGCATGCGCACACAGTTGTCCGGCGGCGTCATAGACCTTGCCATCGGTAAAGGCCATGGTTTTGGTTCTGTGCAGCAGCAAACCTTTGGCCACCAAGTGCTCGCCTTCGTTGGCTTTGGCGGGTCGCATGAAACTCGTCTTCATTTCAATGGTGACCACGCCCATGTCTTGCTCAACACTGCGAGCAGCGGTAGCCATCACAACATCAAGCAGTGTCATGACCGCGCCGCCATGGGTAATGTCAAAGGAGTTGAGATGCTCAGATCGCGGGCTGTAATACAACTCAGACGTGCCGTTCTCAAACTTTTCAAGTGTGAAGCCGAGGTTATCCACAAATGGGATGTGGACACCAAATGGAATGCTCATGCAGTACCTTACCCGCCAATGATGGCGCTCACGCCACCGTCAACGGCCAACCACTGTCCGGTAATGTGTTTGCCGGCATCGCTGGCATACAAAAGCGTCAGACCCTTCAGGTCTTCATTGTCACCCAAGCGCAAAAGTGGCGCGTGGCTGGCCATGTTCTCTGCACCCAATTTTTCGAGCAAGCCGTAAGTCATTTTGCTGGGGAAAAAACCAGGACAAATGGCGTTGACCGTGATGCCGTATTTACCCCACTCGCCGGCTAGCGCTTTGGTAAAGTTCACCACAGCACCCTTGGACGTGTTGTAGGCAATGGTTTGCATCTCGGGCGGGTTGCCTGCCAAGCCAGCTATGGACGCAACGTTCAAAATTCGGCCATGTCGGTTGGGAATCATGGACAGGTTGGCAACCTCTTGCGCCAAAATAAAATAACCACGAACATTCAAATTCATCACTTTGTCCCAAGCTGAAACTGGGTGAACTTCGGCTGCGGCACCCCATGATGCGCCGGCGTTGTTCAGCAAAATGTCAACGCGGCCTAATTTTTGAACTGTTTCATGGGCCAAGCGGCGAATGTCCTCTTCTTTCCCACAATCGGCGGCAATGTTATCAGCCTCAATGCCTGCAGCTTTGAGTTCGGCCACTGCCTCTTCTAAGTCAGAGGCCTTGCGCGAACTCAACATCAATCTTGCGCCGGCTTCACCGAGGGCATGAGCCATCTGGAGCCCAAGACCCCGTGATCCACCAGTGACCAGCGCAGTCTGACCTGTTAAATCGAATAGTTGTTTGACGGTGCGTGTCATGTTCTGTCCTTTGTAAAAAGTAAATTCGAAAATTAGAAAGCATCCTCTGCCAAATTGGCACAGGTCATGTCGCGGTTGCTGACCACTTGCAACCATGCATCAATTTTGGGCAATTCGTAATGGTAGAAAAACTTAGAAGCAGCCTGACGACCCGTTTGAGCAGGCGTCTGTGCGCCTCTGCATGAAGCACTGACATCTAGCCAAATCCAAGCCAACACAAGATGCCCAAACGCTTGTAAGTACGGTACAGCGTTGGCCAGTGCTTCCTGGGGTTGCCCTGAAGACCAGGCCATTTGAGTGGCCGCAATGACTTTTTGCAAAGCTGTATTCAGTGCCTTCGCATCTTCTGCCAAATCTGCAAATGCCATGGCCTTGTCGGCTGTCTCGCGCATGCGAGCTCCAAGCAGATGCACGCCTCTGCCCTCTTCCATTAAAACTTTGCGTCCCAGCAAGTCCATGCCCTGAATGCCATGTGTGCCTTCATGAATCATGTTCAATCGGTTGTCGCGCCAATACTGCTCAACGGGAAAGTCGCGGGTGTAGCCATAGCCACCATGAATTTGAATGGCTAGGCTATTGGCTTCAAGACACCATTCGCTGGGCCAACTCTTGGCGATGGGTGTCAATACTTCCAACAACAGCCTTGCTTCATCGGCTGCAACGGCGTCTCCGGTGTGTTGTTCGTCTACCAATTTAGCGCAATACAACTCAAGCGCTAAGGCACCTTCACTGTAAGACTTTTGAGCCAACAACATGCGCTTGATGTCGGCATGCTCAATGATCCGAACCTGAGCTTGTGCGGCGTCTTTCACAACTTTTTGTGAGCCACCCGCTACGGGACGACCTTGGGGCCGATTTTTGGCATATTCCAAGCTGGCTTCATAGCCGGCCATGCCCAACATGGTGGCGGCCATGCCAACGCCAATGCGTGCTTCGTTCATCATGTGGAACATGTAACTTAATCCACGTCCTGGCTCGCCCACCAAATAACCCACTGCACCACTGCCATCACTGGCTGTGTTGTCTGTTTGAACTTTGAATTTGCCTTCACCAAAATTGAGCAAGGTGTTGGTCGTGCCGCGCCATCCACACTTGTGATTCAAGCCTGCTAAGGCAACATCGTTTCGAACGCCAGTCAGTTCTGCTTTTTCGTTAACCAATTTCTTCGGCACAATGAAAAGCGAAATACCGCGAACGCCAGGAATTAATTTGCCATCGGCATCAGGGATCTTGGCCAATACCAAATGGACGATGTTTTCAGTCAGCTCGTGATCTCCGGCAGAGATCCACATTTTGTTTCCCTTAAGCCGATAGCGTGCACCCAAGGGGTCAGAAGCGAAGGCATCACCGTCTGGTGTAGCTCGGGTCATGACATCACTGAGTGACGAACCCGCTTGAGGTTCAGACAAGCACATGGTGCCAGACCACCTGCCAGAAAACTCATTCAATGCAAACACTTGGCGCTGCAGCTCAGACCCATGCGCCATGAGCAAATTGGCATTGCCAACCGTTAACAGGCCAGAGCCCATACTGACCGAGGCCATGCCAAAAAATGAATTGGCTGCAGCCTCTACCGTATAAGGCAACTGCATGCCGCCAATGTCGTAATCTTGAGATGCACTGAGCATGCCCGATTCTGCATAGGCTTTTTGGGCGTCGTGCGTAGCTTGAGGAAGAATGACTTTCTCACCATCGAAGCGTGGTTCTTCGGTATCCACCAAACGATTGAAAGGTGCGTATTTTTCTTTGGCGATGCGCTCGCAGGTGTCAAGCACGGCGTCAAAAGTTTCTCGACTGTGATCAGAGAATCGTTCGCGTTGCTGCAGGCTCGATACTTCCAACCAGTCGAACAGCAAAAAATCTAAAGTTGACCGAAGGCTCATGTCAGTGGATGTCCCAATTAAAACGGGCGACCTGCATGATTAGCGGGACGCCCGTTGTCAATGAAGTTTAAATTCAGAGTACTTCGAAAATGCCGCAAGCACCCATGCCGCCGCCAATGCACATGGTGACGGCGACACGCTTGGCGCCACGGCGCTTGCCTTCAATCAATGCATGCCCGGTTAAACGCTGGCCGCTGACGCCATAGGGGTGCCCCACTGCAATGGCGCCGCCATTGACGTTAAGGCGATCGGGTGGAATGCCCAAGGTGTCACGGCAATACAAGACTTGAACTGCGAAGGCTTCGTTCAGCTCCCACAAGTCAATGTCGGAAACCTTCAGTCCCAAGCGAGCCAATGCTTTTGGCACTGCATACACAGGGCCAATGCCCATTTCATCGGGTTCGCAACCAGCAACAGCAAAGCCTAAGAAACGCCCAATGGGTTTCAAGCCACGCTGCTCTGCCAACTTTTCGTCCATCAAGACGCAAGCACCTGCGCCGTCAGAGAATTGACTGGCATTGCCCGCAGAGATCAAACCACCTGGTAGTGCAGAACGCAAGCCAGAAATAGCTTCGATGGTGGTGCCTTCACGCAAACCTTCGTCGACGCTCACGCTGACTTGCTTGGTCATGAGGCCCATGACTTTATCGATGACACCAGCCGACACTGTGATGGGGGCAATTTCGTCATTGAAAAGACCGGCAGCTTGGGCCGCGCATGCTTTTTGTTGACTGCCAGCACCGTATTCGTCCATGCGATCACGTGAAATTTTGTAACGCTTGGCAACTTGTTCGGCAGTTTGCAACATGTTCCAGTAAATTTCGGGCTTCATTTTGGCAAGCGCCAAATCTTGCAACATGTGCTGATTGGCT
>SXXD01000227.1 GCA_005789685.1 Burkholderiales bacterium | reverse complement strand
TTGGCGCGCTAGATGCCAAAGTGCGCAAAGAGTTGCGCCGCTGGTTGCGCCGTCTGCACGACGATTTGCACGTTACCAGTATTTTTGTCACGCATGACCAAGAAGAAGCCTTGGAAGTTGCCGACCGCGTTGTGCTCATGAACAGCGGCAGTGTTGAGCAAATTGGCTCGCCTCAAGAAGTGTGGGACCATCCTGCAAGCCCCTTTGTCTATGGCTTCTTAGGCGATGTGAATTTGTTCCATGGCCGAGCGCACCAAGGAGAAATGCTGATTGGTGGCGATAGCGCTGTGAGCCTTAACAGCCCCGAGCATCAACACGTCCAAGACAGCAAGGCTTTTGCCTATGTGCGCCCGCATGACATTGAAGTGAAACGCTACAGCACCGGCGATGCAGGCATCAAGGCCAAACTCACCCGCGCCATTGTGGTGGGCCCCATTGCGCGTTTAGAGTTTGAGCCTGTAGACCACCATGACTTTGCCAAAGACACCGTCATTGAAGCGCAGTTGTCTTCGCACCTTTTTGCTGAACAGGCCTACAAGGAAGGCGATACCTTGGTACTTACACCGCGCAAGGCCAGAATATTTGTAGAAAGTTAAAACCCTTAGAATTGCCGCAACGTACTCAATTCGATGGAGAGACAGTCTATGAAATTCGCATTAGCCATTGTTGCTTGTTTTTGCCTTCAAGGCTGCGCTGTTGTGGCTGTAGCCGATGCGGTGGCCTCTACCGTCATTTACACCGGCAAGACGGTGATCAATGTGATTGACGCTGTCACACCTGACATCGTCAACAAAAAGAAAAAAGACTAAATACCCAGCCAGCCGTTGGTTCGGGCAAAGTGCAAAGCCTGCGTGCGGCTGTTCACGCCAAGTCTTCTAAACAAACGCCAGAAGTGAACCTTGACGGTGTGCTCGCTGATGGTGAGTTTATCGGCAATGTCTTTGTTGCTCAGGCCCTGGTCCAACATCAAAATCAATTGCTTTTGTCGCTTAGACAGTTTGGTGGGCGCAGCCACAGTGCCCTCGGCTGCAGCTTCTTCCTTGGGCGAAGGAAGGAACGTGCGCAGGCCTTCTATGATCGCATTGGGTGGGCTGACTTTTTCTAAAAACAAATTGGCACCGGCTTCAAGGCAAGCAGCTTCGCACTCGCTGGCTTCAGAACCTGTAACCACCACCAAGGGGACATCGGGAAATTTGGCCTTCACAGCATGCACGCCCGACAAGCCCAAGGTATCTGGCAATTTAAGGTCTAGACAAATTAATTCAGGGGTGCCTTGACGTTCTACCGTGGCTTCCAAACTGCTCAGCTTGGCCACAGAAACCACCTTCAATCCGGGGCGAACCCGTTGAACCAGCATGGTGAGGGCGTCGCGCATCAGGGGGTGGTCGTCAATGACGTAAACGGTCATGGTGTGCTTAAGAATGAAACTTAAAGTATGAGAGTATCAGCAAACTCTGCAACAAATCAAGCAACTTTTGTGAAATTTGAACACTTATTACAGATTTTTCAGATTCATTCAAAAGCCTTAGGGTTACAACCCGTCTAACTGGCTTAGAACTAACCCTTGGCTTTGGCTTTTTCTGCCAATTCAGTACGCAGTGCTTCTAAGGCTGCGGCCACATCGGCCAACTTCACACCCTCGCCTAAGCCAATTTGCGTTCCTAAGTCGGTCATCGTTTTGGCATCCACTTGCTGCAATTGTGCAATGGCCAAGCCGGCATCCTTGGGTGAGTTGAACCCCAAACTTTGTAGCAGAACGGTGCCTTGAGGGTCGACGAGTTTGAAATAAAACTGGCCATCCTTCTCACGGTACTGCTTGAAGGAAGGCACTGCGGTGCGCGACGCTTTTGCTGAAACTTGAGCATCTCCGTGACTGGCCAGGGATCGAAGACCGACCGCGTGTCTCAACTCTTTGATCAAAGGTGTGGCCAGTTCGCGTGCTTTGGCCGCGCCCTTCAGCAAAATGGCATCTACTTTGGCCGGGTTGCTGATGAGTTCCTCGTATTGCGCTCGCATAGGCGCCACTTCGCGGTCAATGCGCTCAAACAAAATTTGCTTGGCGTCACCCCAACCGATGCCATCTGCATAGGCCTTGGCCAGGGTGGTGGTCTCTTGGGCACTGGCAAATGCTTGGTAAATTTGAAACAATGCAGAGCCCTCAGTGTCTTTGGCTTCGCCGGGGGCGCGTGAATCGGTCACGATGCCAGAGATCAATTTCTTCAATTGCGCACTGCTAGAAAAAAGCGGAATGGTGTTGTCATAGCTCTTGCTCATCTTGCGGCCATCAAGCCCTGGCAGCAGCGCTACTGATTCTTCAATGACCGCTTCAGGCAACACCAAATGTTCGCCATACAAGTGGTTGAAGCTAGACGCCATGTCGCGGGCCATTTCAATGTGCTGAATTTGATCACGGCCCACAGGCACCTTGTGCGCCTTGAACATCAAAATGTCTGCGCCCATGAGCACGGGGTACATGAACAAACCGGCTGATACGTCGGCATCGGGGTCATTGCCTGCGGCATTGTTTTTTTCGACGGAGGCTTTGTAAGCGTGTGCTCTGTTTAAGACGCCTTTACCCGTGACGCAGGTGAGAAACCAAGTGAGCTCTGGAATTTCTGGAATGTCGGATTGACGATAGAACATGACGCGCTCGGGGTCAAGGCCTGCGGCAATCCAGCTGGCGGCAATTTCTAAAGTAGAGCGTTGAATGCGCGCAGGCTCATCGCACTTAATGAGCGCGTGGTAGTCGGCCAAAAAGTAGAAGCCTTGGGTGGCCGGGTTGAGGCTGGCTTGCACGGTAGGGCGAATGGCACCCACATAGTTGCCTAAGTGAGGTGTGCCAGTGGTGGTAATGCCCGTTAAAACGCGAGTGCGCGCAACCTTGTTTGAGTCTGTCGTCATATCAATCAGCTTTAAGTAATAGATTTCAACATGAGTTGAATGAGTCCAAACGTGGCGTTCATGACGGGGTCTAGCCACAAGTGGTTGACCACGCCCGTGATGACCAAGGCCATGACGATGTAGAAGCCGTAGGGCTCAACGCGAGAAAATTGATAAGCTTGCTTCCAAGGCAACAGCCCACCACAATGCGGCCGCCATCTAAGGGGGGGAGTGGGAATAAATTGAAAGCGAACATGACTACATTGCTTAGTACGCCGGCTTTGCAGATGGCCAAGAAAAACTTTTCTGAGACGCCAAAGTCAGTGTAGACCACGTATAGAAGTGCCCACACAATGGCTTGAACTAGGTTAGACGCTGGCCCTGCCAAGGCCACCCACACCATGTCGCGTTTGGGATGACGGAGATTGCCAAATTCTACTGGAACGGGTTTGGCAAAGCCAAAGAGCAAAGCACCACTGGTGCTGAAATAAAGCAGCAAGGGCAAAAGAATGGTACCCACTAAATGAATGTGAGGAAACGGATTGAGCGTCACCCGGCCCATCATGTAAGCTGTGCTGTCGCCAAAATATTTGGCAGCATAGCCATGCGCAGCCTCATGCAGCGTGATGGCAAAAATCACCGGAATGGCATAGACCGAAACGGTTTGGATGAGGTTAGTGGTGTCCACAGCGCATTGTCTCAAAGAGTCGTGAAGTTTTTAGAAATTTCTAAAACTTTCTCAGCTTGATCTACAAGCCCAACATCGCAACATCGCCTAAACCTTGACGCACCACTTCGATGTGATCGCCGGTGCAGTCCACCACCGTGGTGGGCTTAAGGCTACAGGCGCCCGCGTCAATGATGCCGGCAATCAGCTTTTCGTAGCGATCTCGAATTTCTTCGGGATCGTTAAGTGGGTCAGACTCTCCGGGTGGGATGAGCGTTGTGGCCAAAAGCGGTGCGCCATGCAAGGCCAGTAACTCTTGTAACACAGCATGCTGAGGCACACGCAGGCCAATGGTTTTGCGTTGTGGATGGCTCACGCGGCGAGGCACTTCTTTGGTGGCTTCCAAAATGAAGGTAAAGGCACCCGGTGTGGCCTGCTTCAGCATGCGAAACTGGGCGTTGTCTACTTTGGCATAGTTGGCCAATTCACTTAAATCGCGGCACAGCAAGGTCAGGTGATGTTTGTCGTCTACGCCTCGCACTTTGCGCAAATGATCGGCGGCCGTTTTATCGTCCATGTGACAAACTAACGCATAACTGGAGTCTGTGGGTACGGCCAATACGCCCCCCTGATTGAGCAATGCCACAGCTTGTTTTAACAAACGTGGCTGAGGATTGTCTGGGTGAACGGAAAAATACTGAGCCATAAAAATTCAATCGATCAAGATTCAACTGGCATGATTTGAACTCGGCTTTCGCGCACTGTAAGCCAAGCCCCCAATGCGCCGCACAAGGTCACCACGCCTATGCCCACAAGCGTCCAGTGGTCGGGCATGTGATCGAAAATAAGCCATCCACCCAACATGGCAAAAACAATTTGTGTGTAAAAGTAGGGCGTGAGCACGGTGGCAGGTGCTTTGGTAAACGCCAAGATCAAAAGGTAATGTCCTATGGTGGCAAAGAATCCCATCAGAAGCAGTTGAGCCCACACAAACCAGTCAGTGGGCAATTCCCAAACAAACGGTAGCAAAAATGCACCCAGCACTGTCCCCACCCAACCTGTCAGAACATTCATCGTCACGGGGTCTTCAGTTTTTGCCATTTTGCTGGTGAGCAAATGAAAGCCTGAGTTGGTCGCAATGAGTATGAAGGGAAAAATAAAGATCCAATCGAAGTTCTGGCTACCTGGCCGCACAATGACCATGGTGCCAGCAAAAGCAGCCAACACCAAAGCCCAACGCAACTTCCTCACTTTTTCGCCCAAAGACAAGGCTGCCATGAGCGTCACTACGAGGGGCGTGATGGAAACAATGGCTGTGAACTCACCCACCGGCAAGTACTTCAAACCGTAAAAAGCACAAAGACTGCTGCTGAATAAAAGCGCGCCTCGCACCATTTGAAATCTGGGGTGCCCTGTTTTGAAAAGCGCTATGCCGCGCTTGGGTAAAAAAAACACGGTGCTAAAAAGTGCTTGAATGAAATAACGAAACCACAAGGCCAACAGAATGGGCACGCTGGCGCTGATGTGCTTGGTGGTGGTGTCTAATATTGCAAAACAGGCCACTGACAGAATGACAAACCCAATCCCAGCCAGCGTTTGAGCAGGGGCTTGGATCACTGGATCCGGTCTGACAACAATTCCCACACGGGCGTGAGTTGTCCGGGCAACCAGGGCAGGGTGCCTAAGTCGGTGTGGCTTTCGTCGGGGCTGTGAAAGTCGCTGCCGCGCGATGCGGCTAAATTAAATTCGAGTGCCGTGTCGGCGTATTGCAAGGCGTCTGCACTAGAGTGGCTGCCGGTAATCACCTCAACCCCACGGCCGCCGTGGTTCTTAAATTCGGTGAACAGTGCGTACTCTTCATTGGCCGTAAAGCCATAACGGGCAGGGTGAGCAATGACGGCAATGCCACTGGCACCTGTAATCCAATGAACAGCATTTTCCAGCGAAGCCCAGCGGTGCGGTACAAAGCCAGGTTTGTTTTCAGTCAGGTATTTGCGAAACACTTCAGACGTATCTTTGCAGACACCAGACTCAACCAAGAACCGCGCAAAATGAGTGCGCGAAATGAGTTCGTGGTTACCTGCATATTTCAAGGCGCCTTCGTAGGCCCCGTGAATGCCGACTTTGGCCAAGCCTTCGGACATTTCTTTGGCGCGCTCAGCGCGGCCGCCACGCGTGTTGCGCAAGCCTTGCACCAAGTCTGTGTTGGTGTGATCAAAGCCCAAGCCCACAATGTGGACTGTTTTGCCTGCAAAGGTAATGGAAATTTCAACGCCTGTGAGGTACTTCATGTCCAAGGCTTTGGCCGAGGCGATGGCGCGTTCTTGGCCGCCAATTTCGTCATGGTCGGTGAGTGCCCAAAGCTGCACCCCATTGGCTTTGGCGCGCGCAGCCAATGCCTCAGGCGTGAGCGTGCCATCGGACACCACGGAGTGGCAATGTAGGTCGGCGTTGAGTAAGGGTTCCACAGGGGTATTTTAGGTGCTGCATGGTAGGCTTGTGTAACTGCACCATAATTCCAGCTGAATTAAATGAGGTTTAGATGGCTTTGATGATCACCGACGAATGCATCAATTGCGATGTGTGTGAACCTGAGTGTCCCAATCAGGCGATCTACCTCGGGCCTGAAATCTATGAAATAGACCCCAACAAGTGCACAGAATGCGTCGGCCATTTTGATGAACCCCAATGTGTGCAAGTGTGTCCTGTGGCCTGTATCCCTGTCAGTCCAGCCCACATTGAAACCAAAGAGACCTTGTATCAAAAATACCTGCGGCTTCAAAGCGCCGGCTAAGGTGCCAGCTAGGGCGCTGGCCAGAGTACGAGCTTAGACGCCTTCGGGGCGGGGCGGCTTAGGCCTTGGCGGCTTGCTGGTGTGAATTTGCACCATGGCCTTTTCCATATCGCCTTGCATCAGCATGTCAGCCGCTTTCACCGAGCGGGCAATGCTTTCTTGAATGAGATCGCGTTGCTCGGCCATGGGTTTTTTGAGCACCCAGTTAATCACCTCAGCTTTCACGCCAGGGTGGCCAATGCCTAAGCGCAGGCGCCAATAATCGCCGGTACCCAATTGGGCGTGAATGTCGCGAAGCCCATTGTGGCCGGCATGGCTTCCCCCAAATTTGAGCTTAGCTTCACCGGGAACCACATCGAGTTCGTCATGTGCCACCAGTATTTCTTGCGGCGCAATTTTAAAAAATTTGGCCAATGCGCCTACCGACTTGCCCGAGAGGTTCATGAAAGTTTGGGGTTCTAGCAGCCAAACGGTTTGGCCTTTAATTTGCGTGCGAGCCACCTTGGCGA
>SXXD01000226.1 GCA_005789685.1 Burkholderiales bacterium | reverse complement strand
TGTGACCCCATTGTCGCGGCTGGCAAAGAAACCTTGTCGCGCATGATGGAGGGCAGAACCCGCGTTGCTTTGAATTCACACAGCACACCCACGGCTGAGTTTGTTAAAAATACACAGTGGCAAAACCCTGCCGACAGTTGTGCCGCCGACATTGCTTCTACCGTTGGTCTTCATGGTTTGGCCTCCTTTGATGCCGACCATCTTTCAGCACAATTGATGGGCGATACGATTTACATCAACCCGATGCTTTTGGGTTATGCCTGGCAAAAAGGCTGGGTGCCCTTGAGTCTTGATGCTTTGAAGCGTGCCATCGAATTGAACGAAGTGGCTGTTGCACAAAATTTAACAGCCTTCGAATGGGGACGTCATGCAGCGCATCAATTGCCAGCTGTTGAAGCGCTGTTAAAACCGCTGCAAATTATTTCGTTTAAAAAACGTGATCGTTTGGAAGATTTGATTGCCACGCGCATTGATTTTTTAACGGCTTATCAAAACGCTGCTTATGCCAAACAGTACGAAAGCTTTGTCTTTAAAGTCAAAGCGAAAGAAAGTCCTTTAGGTTCTTCTTTACTGACGGAAACAGTGGCTCGCCAATTGTTCAGATTGATGGCTTACAAAGATGAGTACGAAGTGGCCCGCTTGCACACCGACAAACAGTTCCTAGAACGCGTTAAAAGCCAGTTTGAGGGTGATTTCAAGGTTTTCTACCACCTAGCCCCACCCCTTATTGCCAAACGCAATGAGAAGGGCCAGCTCATCAAACAAAAAATGAGTCCCCACATGGTGCTGGTTTTCAAAGTTCTGGCTCAATTCAAGTTCCTACGGGGAACGGCCTTGGATATTTTTGGTCGTACCGAAGAGCGACAAACAGAGCGTGCACTCATTCAAGAATACAAAGATGCCATAGATGAAGTACTGGTTTCTTTGAAAGCAGAGAACCATGCCTTGGCTGTGAAAATGGCCAATGTGACAGAACAAATCAAAGGATTTGGCCATGTAAAAGAAAAACACTTGGCTGCCGTGATGGTTCAGTGGCAAAACTGCATGGATTTATTCAGAAAAGCAATTTAATTTGAATTCTGAGTTTGTCTTTGTATTATTCTTTTATATAGATTAATACATAGTAGTAGTAGATAAAGAGAGGCTTGTTCTGTGGACAAGTCTCTTTTTTCTTTGTAGATCAATGCATTGAATCATTTTGAAGGGTGTGTACGAGGCTGCTTCTGAGGTGTCATTCAGATATGAACAACTTTAAAAATAAAAAACTTGTGTGAATAACCATGCTGTTATCCCAAAACTATCCACATGTTTGTTCATTGACAAGCAACGCATCTTCAATACTAAATTTCTGAGTTTAAAAAATTCAAGTCAGGACGTGAAAAGACCAGCCCTGAAATCATCGACCGCCTGTATCAATTCTTCACGCGTATTCATGACAAATGGCCCGTGTTGTGCAATGGGCTCGTTCAGGGGTTGTCCTGCAATCAAAAGTACTTTGGCACTAGGTGAGCCTTCAATGACAACACCATTTCCTTCATTTTGCAGAATGGCCATTCTGTGCAAATCTACGGCTGTTTTTAAGCCATCGCTGACCACATTGACATGACCGCGGTAAACAAATAAGAAGGCGTTGTGAAGGGGGTTTAAGGTTTGCTGAAAACAACTGTCAGCATCAAAATGGATGTCCAAGTAAAGAGGGTTGGTGGGAAACAAGTCAATGGGCCTTTGAACCGCACCCTGTACACCATTGGAGTTACCTGAAATGACTCTGACAGTGATGGACTCATGGGGCTGATATTCTGGAATGGCATCAGTTTGAATATCTTCATAAGCAGGCGTGCACATTTTTTGGAAGGACGCTAAGTTCAACCAAAGCTGAAATCCCTCCATCACACCTTCTTCTTGCTCAGGCATTTCACTGTGAACAACGCCTCTACCAGCTGTCATCCACTGAACGCCACCATTTTGTAAGAGACCTTCGTTACCTGCACTGTCTTTGTGCCGCATTCTTCCTGCGATCATGTAAGTAACGGTTTCAAACCCTCGGTGGGGATGATTTGGAAAACCACCACCATAATCATTGGGATCATCGCTGCCAAAGTTATCTAGCATCAAGAAGGGGTCGAGCCGCTTTTGGTGCGCTTGAGTCAAAACACGCGTGAGTTTGACGCCATCGCCATCGCGAGTGGCGTGGCCCATCACTTGTTGTTCAACGCGGCGACCCAGAAAAGCTTTGTTGTTTGAGCTCATGAAACAGTCTTAGAGGCTTGGATAGTCGGTGTAACCAGCGGCCAGTCCGCCATAAAAAGTGGCGCGGTCTGGCGTGTTGTAAGGGCCGTTTTGCTTCAACCTTGCGGCCAAATCTGGGTTGGCAATGAAAGATTTTCCAAAGGCAATCAAGTCTGCACCGTCGGCAATGGCTTGGTCGGCCAGCGTCCTGTCATAGGCATTGTTGAGCATCCATGCGCCATGGCCGCCGCCTTGTTGATAGGCATTCTTCAATGCCACGTAGTCAAAGGGCGCCTCACCTTGTTGAAAATCACGGGCAGCGCCCGTCGAGCCTTCAATGGTGTGCACATAAGCCAGACTTAAAGTGCCAAGGAAACTAGCAACATGCTCAAACAGTGCTTGTGGCGAGGCATCGCTTGCATCGTTGGCCGGTGTGACTGGCGAAATGCGAATGCCGCAGCGGCCGCCCCCTATTTCTTGGCTCACGGCCAGCATCACTTCTTTTAAAAGGCGGGTGCGATTTTCAATGCCGCCTCCATAGGCATCGGTGCGGTGATTGCTGTCGGCTCTTAAAAATTGATCAATCAAGTAGCCGTTGGCCGCATGCACTTCGATGCCGTCAAAACCGGCTTCGATGGCGTTTTTTGCCGCCCGCCGATAGTCGGCAACGATGCCCGGCATTTCAGCCAGTTCGAGCGCACGTGGCGCAGAGGTAGGGACAAAGCTTGGAACACCATTTTCAATGAGAACAGTTTTTGACTTTGCAACAATGGCCGAAGGTGCGACGGGAGCCTGACCATTGGGTTGAAGGCTGGTGTGTGAGATGCGACCAACGTGCCAAAGCTGCACCACAATTTTTCCGCCTTTGGCATGCACCGCTTTCGTGACGGCTTGCCATGCCTTGACTTGCTCTGCCGACCAAATACCCGGTACATCAGCGTAGCCTTGACCTTGGTGGCTGATGGCCGTTGCTTCGGTGATGATGAGGCCAGCCCCCGTTGCGGGGTTGGCGCGTTGCGCATAGTATTCAGCCATGAGCGTATTCGCCAGTGCCTGTGGTGCGCGGTTGCGGGTTAGAGGAGCCATCACGATGCGTGAGGCGAGTTGCAGTTGGCCGGCTTGGCAAGGTTCAAATAAATTTTTCATGACGCAAAGCATAAGGTTTTTGACAGCGCTCTGGTTGGCAATTTGCATTTCAATGGCGGCGGCCGTTTCACTTGGCATCACACGGTTTGCATACGCCTTGTTGTTGCCCCCCATGCGCGAAGACTTGTCTTGGACCTATACCTTAGCAGGCAGCATGAACACGTTCAACGCAGTGGGGTATTTGGTCGGCGCCCTGATCACGCCTTACATGTTGAAGCGTTGGGGGGCTGTGCAGGTTTTGATCGGCGGCGCCTTCATCGCCTCTTTGTTGATGGCGCTTACAGGCTTTTTTTCTGAAACGCCCCTTCTTTTGATTCAGCGCCTGTTGGCTGGAGGTGTCAGTGCGGCGGTATTTGTCTCTGGTGGTTTGTTGGCGGCCAAGCTTGGCGTGCATTGGCCTTCGCAGTCGGGTTTGTTGTTGGGTCTTTATTACGGCGGCACCGGGTGGGGCATTGCGCTTTCAGCCGTTCTGGTTCCTGTCGCGTTGTCGGCCGCGGACGAACAAGCCCTTGCGCATCCATGGGCGTGGGCTTGGTGGGGATTGGCTCTTGCGTGTTTCACCATGACGCTTGTGTTGTTCTTCATCCGCTTGCCTATGAAGCGTTGGACGGATGAGTTGGCGCTTTCAGAAATGAATGGCGCCACTGACAAACATCAAGCCGCTCAAATGCATTGGCCCGACTGGGTGTTCGCACTGGCAGGCTATGGCCTGTTTGGTGTCGGCTATATTGGTTACATGACCTTCGTCGTGGCCGTGTTGCGCGAGCAAGGCGCAAGCGCAACAGAGATTACTTTGTTTTATGCTTCGCTGGGACTTGCCGTGCTTGCCTCTTCTAGAATTTGGGCGGGCCTGTTGAATCGCTATCGAGGCGGTCAGTCTTTGTCTATTTTGAATGCGTTGCTCAGTCTCGCTACCGTCATTCCTGTCATCACATCTTCTTGGCCCATGATGCTTGTTTCAGGGGTGTTGTTTGGGGGTGTTTTTTTGTCGGTGGTTGCATCGACCACGGCCATGGTGAAACACAATCTAGTGCCGTCACAGTGGCCGGCTGGTATCAGTGTTTTCACAGTCATCTTTGCGCTTGGGCAAATCATTGGACCCACTGCGGTGGGTTGGATCGCCGATGGCCCTGGTGGCCTGCAGCGTGGTCTTCTATTCTCTGCAGCGGCTTTGCTGATTGGCGCCGTGTTGGCGTGGCAGCAAAAACCCGTTCAAAAAAAATGAAGACAACTCAGACGTCGAAGCCAGGGTTCTCGCGATTGAGTTTTCGCAACAAAGAGGGCCAAACAAAACTACCACCCAAGCCGCCAGTTTGGACCTTGATCACGTGTGCAATGCCATTCAAAATTTCAGGGTTGACCGCCGTAAGATCGGCGGCGCTGCTTTGACCTGCAAGCGCATCGACTTGAATACGGCAGGTATTTTCAAAGGTGTACATTCCTAAGAATGCATCGGCAATGGTTTTACCCACGGTGAGCAAGCCATGATTGCGCAGCATTAAAAAATTAGCGTCCCCTAAGTCTTTTTGCAAACGCGTTTTTTCATCGTCGCGAATGGCAACGCCCTCGTAGTCGTGATAGGCCAAGGATGCAAGCACAAAGGTGCTTTGCTGGCTGATGGGCAGCACGCCTTGTTTTTGCGCGCTCACTGCGATACCTGCGCGTGTGTGCGTGTGTAGCACGCACTCTGCGTCTGGGCGCGCTTCGTGCACGGCGCTGTGAATGACGAAGCCGGCAGGATTCACCGGATAGGGGTTCTCTGAATCGAGCTTGTTGCACAGCATGTCGATCTTCACCAAGCTTGAGGCTGTGATTTCATCAAACATCAGGCCATAGGGGTTGATTAAAAAATGATGTTCCTCACCGCACACCGAGGCCGGCAATTTGGCGCTGATGTGGGTGAAAACCAAATCGCTCCAACCATACAAAGCAACCAAGCGGTAGCACGCAGCTAAATCGACACGCAGCTGCCATTCATCGGGATGACAACGCGCTTGATGTGTTTGGGGTTCGCTCATGGGGCCTCCTGTTGCTGGGCGTCACAAGCTTAGCTTGAAAGGGCTGCTGCGATCAGTCACGCAAGGAACACCCGATGCAGATAAAATCAAGCCCCTTGGCCTCAGGCCTCTCACGGCGCGAGCAGCGCCGCCCTTACGGTGATGGACTGGTGATTTGATGCTTTACCCACAAGAATTTGATGTGATCGTTGTCGGCGGCGGCCATGCGGGCACCGAGGCCGCGTTGGCGTCTGCGCGCATGGGTTGTCAAACGCTCTTGCTGACGCACAACATCGAGACCTTAGGCCAGATGAGTTGCAACCCCTCTATCGGGGGCATTGGCAAAGGCCACCTGTTGAAGGAGGTCGATGCTTTGGGCGGTGCCATGGCCATCGCAACCGACGAGGGCGGTATACAGTTTCGAATTTTGAACAGCTCCAAGGGGCCGGCTGTGCGTGCTACGCGCGCTCAAGCGGATCGAATTTTGTACAAGGCGGCCATCCGCCGTCGCCTCGAGAATCAAGAAAACCTGTGGATATTCCAGCAGGCAGTTGACGACCTCATGGTTGAATCAAATGGCGTAGAATACCGCGTGGCGGGGGCTGTCACGCAAGTGGGCGTTCGCTTCCGATCAAAAACAGTGGTCTTGACGGCCGGTACATTCCTAGATGGAAAGATCCATGTTGGCTTGGAAAACTATTCGGCAGGGCGGGCGGGTGATCCTCCTGCGGTCAGTTTGTCTGCTCGCTTGAAAGAACTCAAGCTACCTCAGGGCCGCTTGAAAACGGGTACGCCGCCGCGCTTAGATGGGCGCACCATTGACTTTTCAAAGTGCCAAGAGCAGCCTGGCGATGGCATGCCGGGCGGCTTGAATGCCGAAGCCGGCGTTCCTGTTTTCAGCTTCATGGGACGTGCAGACATGCACCCCGCACAGATGCCGTGTTGGATTACGCATACCAACGAGAGAACGCACGACATCATTCGGTCTGGCTTTGACCGAAGCCCCATGTTCATGGGCAAGATTGAAGGTGTTGGCCCTAGGTACTGCCCAAGCGTGGAAGACAAGATCAATCGCTTTGCCGACAAAGACAGCCACCAAATCTTTTTAGAGCCCGAGGGTCTGACCACCCATGAGTTTTATCCCAATGGCATTTCTACCAGTTTGCCTTTTGACATTCAATACGCATTGGTTCGGTCTATGAAGGGGCTTGAAAACGCCCACATCCTGAGACCTGGCTATGCCATTGAGTATGACTACTTTGACCCGCGCTCATTGAAAAGCAGTTTTGAAACGCGTCAAATTGGGGGGCTCTTCTTTGCTGGCCAAATCAATGGCACGACAGGTTACGAAGAAGCTGCATCGCAGGGCTTGTTTGCTGGAATCAATGCCGCGCTTCAATGCCGGTCTTTGTCAGGCGCAGGCAATGACATGGGCGGCGCATGGTTGCCGAGCCGCGACCAAGCTTATTTGGGCGTGCTGGTAGATGATCTCATTACCAAAGGCGTCACCGAGCCTTATCGCATGTTTACCAGCAGGGCAGAATTTCGACTGCAACTCAGGGAAGACAACGCAGACATGCGCTTGACGGAGGCGGGCCGCAAAATGGGCCTGGTGGACGATGAGCGCTGGGCTTCTTTTTGTACAAAGCGCGAAGCTGTTTCACGCGAAACAGAGCGTCTTAAGTCAACGTGGGTCAATCCGAAAAATCTACCAGATGCAGAGTCGGCACGAGTTCTGGGCAAAGCCATTGAGCATGAGCACAATTTGTTTGACTTGCTCCGCCGACCTGGTGTGAGTTATGAAAGCCTGTTGTCATTGGATGCCGATCGTTATGCTTCAACAACTGTTTCACGTGAAACATTGGGCGAGCTCTCTGCATCCGTCATTGAACAGGTTGAGATTGCGGCCAAGTATGCGGGGTACATTGATCGACAAAGGGTCGAGGTTGAGCGTGCAGTTCATTTTGAAAACCTGAAGTTGCCCGCCAAACTTGACTACCTTCTGGTCTCTTCTTTGTCGATCGAGGCTCGACAAACCTTGTCTAAGCATCGCCCAGAAACCCTGGGCATGGCATCTCGAATTTCTGGAGTTACCCCCGCAACCATTTCCTTGCTGCTGATTTATCTCAAAAGGGGTGGTTTTAAGGAGTTCCTGTCGGTCAAGCCCGGGGTGGTGGAGTCGATTGCGGAAGGTTCGGCGAGTTTGACGCCATGACGGCCGTGGCCGAAGGCTTGCCCAAAGGGGAGTCTCTTCAAGCGCTTTCCTTGGGGGTAAAAGCGTTGGAATTGAATGTGCCAGAGGCCCAGCAGCGACAGTTGTTGAGCTACATGGCGCTCATTCAAAAGTGGAACAGGGTTTATAACCTCACAGCGTTGAAAACGCCGCAGGAAATCTTGACCCACCATCTGCTAGACAGCTTGTCGTCAATTTCCCCCTTACTTCGCCATCTTGCCCAAAGCGCAAGAGGCGTTGGCCAAGAAGTCGAGTTGTTGGATGTGGGCTCGGGCGGTGGTTTGCCAGGGGTGGTGATTGCCATTTGTTGCCCCCACATCCGCGTCACATGTGTCGATACGGTTTCTAAAAAGGCGGCATTTGTGCAACAGGTGGCAGCCAGCTTAAGGTTGTCAAACTTGCGCGGGGTTCATGCGCGGGTAGAAAGCTTGACAGGGCCTTTTGACGTCATCTGCTCCAGAGCATTTGCCGCTTTGCCAGACTTTGTCAATTGGTCTGCAGGCGCCTTGTCAGAAGACGGTGTTTGGATGGCCATGAAGGGCAAGTTGCCCGAAGCAGAGATGGCGGCGCTGCCTTCTTTTGTAGAAGTGTTTCACGTGGAACAACTCCAAGTTCCTGGTTTGGAGGCCGATCGTTGCATGGTATGGATGAAAAAATCAGTAACTTTGTCTACTGAAGCAAGCGCGACCTGAGTTTCGCCCCTTACACTTGGGCTCACTGAGAAAGCCTTTGATGTTTGGAATTTCTGATTATGGCGCTTTTGTTGCAGCCTTCGTCTTGCTATTATTCTTGCCCGGCCCTGGCAATCTGGCCTTGATTACCTCTACCACCCAAGGTGGCATGAGGGGAGGAACCGCCTCTGTTGCGGGCTTGATTTTGGGCGACCAAATTTTGTTGTGGATGACCGTGGCCGGTGTGGCGGCACTTCTGCAAACCTATCCTCATTTGTTTATGGCCCTGAAATGGTTGGGCGCCGCTTACCTAGCCTGGTTGGGTTTTAGAATGGTCTTTGCCAAGCCGGGTGAGGGGCCATCGATCAAGATCACCCCCGGTCAATATTTCAAAGAAACCATGTTCATCACTTTGCTCAATCCCAAGGCAATCATGTTTTATTTTGCTTTTTTCCCCCAATTCATTGACCCTGAACAGCACCAAGGAATGATTACTTTTGTATTCATGGCGGCTAACATTGCCGTTTTGGGTTTCCTGTACTGTTTTGGCGTTGTGGTCATCACCCACAGGATGGCAACACGCCTTAGAGCCAACCCCAAAGTGTCTGGGTTCTTGCAAAAAATTGCCGGCTTGTTCTTAATCGGATTTGGTCTGAAATTGGCCTTGGGCAAATAATCGCACCAGCGAGAAAATAAAAGATTCACAAATGGCAAAGATATTCTGTGTTGCAAATCAAAAAGGCGGCGTTGGCAAGACCACATCGGCGGTTAACTTGGCCGCCGGCTTGGCCAAAGTGGGGCAACGTGTTTTGTTGGTTGACCTCGATCCACAGGGCAATGCAACCATGGGCTCAGGTGTTGACAAAAGGCAGTTGGTACTCAGCGTCTATGACGTTTTATTGGAGTCGGCCAGCATCAAAGAGGCGGCCACTTTTTCTGAGAAATGTGGTTATCACGTGCTGGGCGCGAACCGCGAATTGGCTGGTGCCGAGGTTGAATTGGTTGATCTTGAAAGACGCGATCAGCGTTTAAAGTTGGCGTTGGATGTTGCTGACTCTGATTTTGATTTTGTTTTAATCGACTGCCCACCGTCTCTTTCGATGCTCACTTTGAATGGCTTGTGTGCGGCAAACGGCGTGATCGTACCCATGCAATGCGAGTATTTTGCGCTGGAAGGGCTCACTGATTTGGTGAACACCATCAAGCAGGTTCATGCCAATTTGAACCCCGATTTGAAAATCATAGGTTTGTTGCGCGTCATGTTTGACCCTCGAATTACATTACAGCAACAGGTCAGCGAACAGTTGAAGGCGCACTTTGGCGACAAGGTTTTTGACACCGTCATTCCTCGCAATGTGCGCTTGGCAGAAGCCCCCAGCTATGGCTTGCCTGGGGTGGTGTTTGACCCATCGGCCAAAGGAAGCCAGGCATTTGTGGAGTTTGCCAAGGAGTTGGTGCAACGCATTCCAACACTCTGAGTGCGTCATTGAGTCTGTATGAAAAAGCTGAATGTTCTTATATTGCCGGGATGGCAAGGAAGTGGGCCCTTACATTGGCAAATGCGCTGGGTTCATTTGCATGGCTATCAAGTGGTTGAACAGCATGACTGGCATCGGCCGCTTCGTGGCGACTGGTTGGCCCGATTGGAGGATGTCGTGTCTGATTTAAGCGGACTGATTTACTTGGTTGCACACAGCTTAGGCTGCATTCACGTTGCTGCTTGGGCGCAAGTTTCTGTGCAGTGTCACAAGGTCCAAGGCGCGCTGTTGGTGGCGCCAGGTGATGTAGAGGCGCCCCATTTACAAGATGTTTTTTCAAGCTGGCAGCCGATTGAGTTGAAGCGCTTGCCTTTCAACTCTCTGTTGATAGGAAGCGAAAACGACCCTTATTGCACAACTGAGCGAGCCCAATTTTTTGCGAACGCATGGGGTTCTGAATGGTTAAATTTGGGCAAACGCGGTCATTTGAACGCTGAATCAAATTTGGGTGACTGGCCTGAAGGCCACGCCTTGTTGAATGAATTGATGAAAGAAAAAAAACATGGTCACTAAAAAACCAAAGGGCTTAGGCCGAGGGCTTGAAGCTTTATTGGGCCCTAAGGTGCAGGACGAACCTAGCTCGCCTCAGGCTGTTGAGGCGGCAGCCAATCGAACACCCAGTAGTTTGTCTTTAAGCGAGTTGGTGCCAGGCATGTACCAACCTCGAACACGAATGGACGAGGGCGCACTCTATGAGTTGGCAGAGTCCATCAAGGCTCAAGGCATCATGCAACCCATCTTGGTTCGCAAGCTAAGTGATGGCACCAATGCCGGCAAGTATGAAATCATTGCAGGGGAACGGCGTTTCCGCGCATCGCGACTGGCGGGTTTGAGCGAGGTGCCAGTTTTGGTTCGCGATGTGCCCAATGAGGCGGCGGCGGCCATGGCCTTGATTGAGAACATTCAACGCGAAGACCTCAACCCGCTTGAAGAGGCGCATGGTTTACAGCGCCTGATCAAAGAGTTTGGACTCACCCACGAAACGGCGGCCCAAGCCGTGGGACGTTCTCGAAGTGCTGCCAGCAACTTGCTTCGTTTGTTGAACTTGGCAGAGCCCGTGCAAACCATGCTGATGGCAGGTGACATTGACATGGGTCACGCCCGGGCATTGTTGGGTTTGGACAAGGCCGCTCAAATTACAGCGGCGAATCAAATCAGC
>SXXD01000225.1 GCA_005789685.1 Burkholderiales bacterium | reverse complement strand
TTACCAGTATCGCCGCTTGCTGGCAGCGTCGTAACCTCAACAACGTCATCTACATACGACGGAAGTTGATTGGATGGAACAAGCCCACCAACAAGGTCAGCTTTAGCGGAAAGAGTGGTTTCGATGCCGGGTTCGAGTTCGACAAACGCGCCGTAGTCGGCGATGTTGGTGATCTTGCCGAACATGCGGGTGCTTTGTGGGTAGCGGCGGTTGACGCCCATCCAAGGATCGTCGCCCATTTGCTTGAGGCCCAAGGACACGCGGTTTTTCTCGGTGTCGAACTTGAGGATCTTGGCGGTAATTTCTTGACCGGCTTGCACCACTTCGGAAGGGTGACGAACACGGCGCCATGCCATGTCAGTGATGTGCAGCAAACCATCGATGCCGCCCAAGTCAACAAATGCACCGTATTCGGTGATGTTCTTGACCACACCGTGAACGACGGAACCTTCGCGGAGGTTTTCCATCAGTTTGGCGCGTTCTTCGCCCATCGAAGCTTCGACCACAGCACGGCGTGACAACACGACGTTGTTGCGCTTGCGGTCCAACTTGATGACCTTGAATTCCATGGTCTTGTTTTCGTACGGTGACAGGTCTTTGGTAGGACGTGTGTCAACCAATGAACCTGGCAAGAAAGCACGAATGCCGTTGACCAAAACTGTGAGGCCGCCTTTGACTTTGCCGCTGGTGGTGCCGGTGACAAATTCGCCAGACTCCAAGGCTTTTTCCAAAGACAACCATGAAGCCAAACGCTTGGCAGTATCACGGCTCAAAATGGTGTCGCCGTAGCCGTTCTCGATGGAACCGATGGCCACAGAAACGAAATCGCCAACTTGGACTTCGATTTCGCCCAAATCAGATTTGAATTCTTCTAGGGGGACGTAGGCTTCAGATTTGAGGCCGGCGTTAACAACCACGAAGTTGTGTTCGATCCGAACAACTTCAGCGGTTATCACTTCGCCTGTGCGCATTTCCGTGCGCTTCAGTGATTCTTCAAATAGGTCTGCAAAAGATTCTGACATTCAAGTTCCTAGTCCACAAAAAGGTCTGACGACAGCACCATTGCGTCGTTAACAAGGCTAATTGCGGCGGTTGTGTGCGTTTTCACGCGGGTTAAGTTGTTGAACCACAAGGCCAGTGCGCAAGCAGCGCTGATGGAGCCTTGTGGGCCGGTTCAAGTCTTCTGTTTAAATTCTATTTAAGTTTGAAATTAAACAGGAAAGGCTTGTTTGCTTTGCCACCAGTCAAGGACTTGAACCACCGATTGCTCGATGCCCAAGTCTGAGTTGTCTAGCAGCATTGCGTCTTGTGCTGGCTTTAAGGGCGCCACGCTGCGAGATGTGTCTCGTGCGTCGCGAGCCTCTAAGTCAGCCCGAAGATCGGCAATTTTAGCCTGAAAACCTTTAGAAATCAATTGCTTATAGCGCCTCTCGGCTCTTTTTGCGGCACTGGCGGTCAAAAACACCTTCAAAGGCGCGCCAGGAAAGATGACCGTGCCCATGTCTCGGCCGTCTGCCAAAAGGCCTGGCAGGCGCTGAAAGCTGTGTTGAAGCGCCACCAGAGCCACTCGAACGGCCGGCAAAGTGGAGACCTTGGAGGCGTTCATGCCGCCTTCTTCGCTGCGAATGGCGTCGGTCACGTCTTGGTTGTCTAACAAAACTTTGTCGCCGTCAAAACGGACGGGCAACTTTTCGGCCATGGTGGCAATGGCTGTTTCGTTGTTGCTTTCCAAACTCAGGCCTGCCTGCAATGCGGCATAGGCCGTCACGCGGTAAAGGGCGCCTGAGTCAAGGTAGTGATAGCCCAAGCGCTGAGCAACAAGGCTGGAAAGAGTCCCTTTGCCAGACGCGGTAGGGCCGTCGATGCAAATCACGGGTATGCGGTCTGCAGGTGTTTGTGTGAGCGAGAAAAGTGCCTCGAAGTAATCTGGAAAAGTTTTGGCCACGCACTTGGGGTCTTCAATGCGAACCGCTTGTTGGTCTGGATTAAAAGCTGCCAATGAGAAGCACATGGCCACGCGGTGATCGTCATAGGTGTGAATGCTTGCAGCCCGCCACTGACCTGCTGGCAGGGGATGAATGCGCAACCAATCGGGGCCTTCTTCTACGTGTGCACCCAATTTGCGCGATTCTTTGGCCATGGCCGCAATGCGATCGGTCTCTTTCACACGCCAGCTGGCAATGTTTCGCAAAGTGCTGGGGCCATCTGCATACAAAGCCATCACAGCCAGGGTCATGGCGGCATCTGGAATGTGATTGCAATCTAAGTCGATGGCCTTGAGAGGCCATGCACCGCGTTTGATTTCTAAGCTGTTGGGCCCACTTTCAATGTGCGCGCCCATTTGAGCGGCAGCTTCCATGAAGCGAATGTCGCCTTGAATGGAAGATGCGCCGACGCCTTCAATTCTCACAGCTTGCTGGGTAGCGGCAATTGCGCCCAAGGCAATAAAGTAGCTGGCCGAAGATGCATCAGCTTCCACATGAATTTCGCCAGGCGATTGGTAATGACTGCCCGCAGGAATGGTGAAGCTCTGCCAGCCGTCACGTTTCACATCAATGCCATAGCGCGACAACAAATTCAAAGTAATTTCAATGTAGGGCTTGGAGATGAGTTCGCCGACCACTTCAATCACGATGTCTTTTTGCGCGGCCAAAGGCAATGACATTAGGAGTGCTGTTAGAAATTGGCTGGACACATCGCCGCGAACTTGAATGGGCTTGTTGAGTTGCAAATGGGGTGTCAAAACGCGCAATGGTGGATAGCCTTCGTTGCCCAAATAGTCAATGTGACAACCCAGCAAACGCAGCGCATCGACCAAATCGCCAATGGGGCGTTCGTGCATGCGCGGCACGCCCTTGAGTGTGAAGTCACCGCCCATGACAGCCAGTGCGGCGGTAAGTGGGCGCATGGCGGTGCCAGCATTGCCCATGAAAAATTCAATGGGCGCGGTGGGTTTTTTCAAGGCAGGAGATGTGCCTTTTGAAGTGCGCTGCCCCAAGCCTGTGATGCAAACACTGTTGGTGCCAAGCTTGGGTTCAACCCCACATCCCAATTGGCGCAGAGCAGCCAACATGACACGCGTGTCGTCTGAATCTAGAAGGTCATGCACCCAAGTGCTGCCTTCGCACAGTGCAGACAAGAGCAGTACCCGATTTGAAATACTTTTAGAGCCTGGCAGGGTGACTGTGCCGCCTGCTTGCTGCAAAGAGGGTATGTCTAGAAACGCGGTGGCAAACATATGAAAAAAATTAGGCCTTAGGTGCCTGATTGGCACCGATTCGCCACTTAAAGCGCAAATCACTGGCTTGTCTAATCATGTCCTCAAGTGCTTTGGGGTGGTCGGCTTCAATGGCTTTTTCAAATTCTTCTAGGGCATCTTTGAAGTGCGCAATTTGAAGCAAGACTTGTTCGCGGTTGGTGGTCAGAATGTCGCGCCACACGACAGGGTCACTGGCTGCAATGCGAGAGAAATCTCTAAAACCTGGGCCACCCAGTGCAATTAAGTCAGCGCCATTTTTTTGCTGAAAAATGCCACGAATCAAAGCATAGGCCAGCACATGTGGCATGTGGCTCACTGCTGCAAAGGCTGCGTCATGTGCAGCAGGGCTGAGTTCAGTGATGAAGCTGCCCAAACTCTGCCAGATTTGTTTGGCAAGTTGAACCTGCGATGCGCCCGAGCTTGCCATGGGGGTCATGATCAGTGCGCGATCCTTGTACAGATCTACATCGGAATGCTCAACGCCAGCAACTTCTTTGCCCGCGATGGGGTGTACCGGAACAAAACAATGAAGTTTGTCGCCCAATATGTTGAGAGCCGCGACCACAATGTCTGATTTTGTAGAGCCAACTTCCATCAGCAGGGCATCTGATCGCAAGGCGGGGGCTATGGCTTCAAAGCAAGCGCTTGTGGCTGTGACAGGTACCGCTAGCAAAACCAAGTCAGCACCTTGCACAGCTTGCGCAATACTGTCTTCAGCGGCGTCAATCACGCCCATGCTGAGTGCCTTTTGCCGAGACGATGCC
>SXXD01000035.1 GCA_005789685.1 Burkholderiales bacterium | reverse complement strand
TTCAGAAGCCGCCCTGGCCGAGCCCCTGTCGGTGGGCTTGCATGCCATTCAACGCGCTGGCGGCGTGCTGGGCAAGCAAGTCTTTGTCACAGGTTGCGGCCCCATTGGATCGCTGCTCATTGGGGCTTTGCGCCGTGCCGGTGCGGCCCGCATTGTGGCCGCTGACATTGCAGACCTTCCCTTGAAATGCGCCAAAGAAATGGGCGCCGACGAAACCATCAACCTCAAAACCCAGCCCGAGTTGCTTGACAAATACAAAGCTGACAAAGGCCAGTTTGATGCTGTGTTTGAGGCCTCTGGTAGCGAGCCTGCATTGCGGGCAGGCCTCGATGTCATCGTGCCGCGCGGCATCTTGGTCACGGTGGGCATGGGCGGCGATATGAGCTTGCCCATGACGCAGTTGGTGGCCAAAGAGGTTGATTTACGCGGCACGTTCCGCTTCCATGCGGAATTTGCCACGGCAGTTCAGTTCTTGAATGAAGGTCTGATCAATGGCAAACCTGTCATCACGGGTATCCTGCCCATGGACAAAGCGGTGGAAGCCTTTGAATTGGCTTGCGACAAATCGCAATCATTGAAAGTTCAAATCGAATTTGAAGCCGCTTGATGAAAAGCCAAATTGACCATTTGGTCGTTGCAGCCCACAGTTTGCAACAAGGTGTTGAATGGTGTGAGGCCACCTTAGGCATCACACCCGCTGCAGGTGGTGAGCATGAAAAGTACGGCACACACAACCGCCTGTTTAAAATTGCCACGCCCGCTTTCCCAGTAGCCTATTTAGAAATCATTGCCGTCAACCCCGATGCTGTGATTGAAAAAAAACCGCCGCCTACACGTTGGTTTGACTTAGACAACCCGCAACTCCAAGCTGAGTTGCTCAAGTCACCTCGCCTCATTCATTTTGTGGCCAATACAAGCAACATCCAAGACGCACGTCACGCATGGAAAGCCCAAGGCATTGATCGCGGGCCCGTCATCCATGCCAGCCGCAAAACGCCCAAAGGCCTGCTGCAATGGCAAATTACGGTCAGGTTGGACGGCGACAGGCTCTTTGACGGCACACTGCCCACGCTCATTCAATGGGGCAAGCCTGAGGCAGCCGATCCTATGCATTTGCATCCTCGCAATCACTTGCCACGTTCAGGCGTGTCACTCAAGTCTTTGACCGTCTCGCATCCCAGTGCTAGCAAAATTCAAGCAGCCTATGACGCCATTTCACTTGGCAACATCCCTGTCTCTGAGGGGACTGCAAACATCGTTGCCATCCTTCAAACACCCAAAGGTCTGGTTACTCTAGCAAGTTTAGGCATTTGAACAATGAACGCTTCGCTTCAATCCGCATCAGAGAGCGCGGTTAACGATCATTCGCCCATCGATGTCTTGATTGTGGGTGCCGGTTTGTCTGGCATTGGTGCTGCCAAACATTTGCAAATGCACAGTCCGCATGCCATTTGGCGCATCTTGGAATCAAGAGACGCCATTGGCGGCACATGGGACTTGTTTCGATATCCAGGCATTCGTTCAGACTCTGACATGTACACCTTGGGCTATTCCTTCAAACCTTGGTTGGATCACAAGTCGATTGCCGATGGCAGCACCATTCGCCAATACATCCAAAAGACGGCCGACGAAAACGGCATCACGCCACATATTCGGCATGGTCATTCGGTTACGCATGCCACATGGTCATCGGATGAAGCCTGTTGGACCATTACGGCCCGTCAAAAACAAAGTGATCAACCAGTCATTTTGAAAGCAAGATTTTTGTACCTGTGCTGCGGCTACTACAGTTACAAAAACGGCTATCAGCCTGCCTTTCCAGGCCAAGCCAACTTCAAAGGTCAATGGGTTCATCCTCAATTCTGGCCAGCCAAGTTGAACTACGATCAGAAAAAAGTGGTAGTCATTGGCAGTGGTGCTACTGCCGTCACCTTGGTACCAGAAATGGCGAAAACAGCAGCGCATGTGACCATGCTGCAGCGCTCACCCACTTATGTCGTCTCAAGGCCAGCAGAGGACAACTTCTCGCTGACTTTGCAAAAGTACCTGCCCATGAAATGGGCCTATCAAATCACACGCATTAAAAATGTCAGCTTTGGCATGCTGACCTATCAATTCGCTCGCAGGAAACCCGAGTTTGTGAAACGCTACTTGGTGAAGATGGCTGCCAAGCAATTGCGCTCCGATGAACAAGCCAAGCATTTTTCCCCTGATTACAAGCCTTGGGATCAAAGACTTTGCCTTGTGCCGGACGGCGATTTGTTCAAACAAATCAGAAGCGGCAATGCCAGTGTGGTCACTGACACCATTCAAACCGTCACTGAAAATGGCATTGAATTGAAAAGCGGCAAGACCCTTGAAGCAGACATCATCGTGTCTGCCACCGGTTTAACTTTGAACCTTTTGGGCGACATTCAAATTGAAGTAGATGGCAAGCCCTTCAAGGCATCTCAAGCCATGGCCTACAGGGGCATGTGGTTGTCTGACTTGCCTAATGCCATCATGACCTTTGGTTACACCAATGCTTCTTGGACTTTGAAAGCTGATCTTACTGCTGTGTACACCTGCAGGCTGTTGAATTACATGCGCAAAAAGGGGTATAGAAAAGCTGTGCCAATTCGAGATGCCCAGGTCGAAGAGCAAGACTATTTATCGTTCACGTCTGGCTATGTCCAACGCGCTCGCGACGTGCTTCCAAAGCAAGGCAAAATTGCGCCGTGGCAAGTGAATCAAAATTATCTGAAAGACATCTTTCTGATTAAATACGGCCGTCTGAACGATGGTGTGATGCACTTCAGTTAAATCTGCTGATTCACATCTTTTTTTGAATATCTTCTTTTTCGGATTAGCCAAGTCGAGGTACGCATGCTTGCTTTATGGATCTTGTTTTTGCTCTTCATGAGCCTCGTCGGATTGGTTTTGTTCGCCGCTTTTTCAAACAAGAAGGCTGAACAACTTTTACCGCCAGCCGGCAGCTTTGCCAAATTAGGGTCTACTCGCCTGCACTATGTCGATCAAGGACAGGGGGCGGCCATTGTCATGGTCCATGGTTTAGCCGGCAATCTTCAAAACTTCACCTATGGCGTTGCGGCACCCTTAGCCCAAAATCACAGAGTCATTTGTGTTGATCGTCCTGGTTGCGGTTATTCACAGCGCTCATCCAACGCCGATGCCAGTTTAGAAGCACAAGCCGATACCATTGTGAGCTTGCTAGACCACTTGCAAATTGAGTCTGCCGTTTTTGTCGGTCATTCATTGGGAGGCGCCATTTCATTGGCAGCTGCGCAAAGGCACCCTGAAAGGGTGAAGGCCTTGGCTTTGATTGCGCCTCTGACGCATTTGCCCGACGCTCCCTCCCCCGCGTTCAAAGCTCTTGAAGTACCTTCACCCATGCTTCGATCGATACTTGGTTGGACCTTGGCAATTCCTGGAACGCTTTATCGAATGTCATTGAGCTTGAAAATTATTTTTGGCCCTGAGAGAGCTCCCGCTGACTTTGCCATTAGGGGCGGAGGCATCTTGTCACTCAAGCCTCAGACCTTTATCAGCGCCTCTAGCGACTTACAAAATGTGGGCTGGAGCATGCCTGCTATTGAAGCGGCATACGCCAGCATGCAAACACCGGTGCATGTGTTGTTTGCCAAAGAAGATCGAATTTTGGATTGCAAACTAAATGGCGAAGATTTACCCTCTCGCATTCCTGGCGCGCAAATTACCTTGGTGACCGGTGGGCACATGTTGCCTGTGACCCAAGTAGAAGCGTGTGTTCAATTCATTGAAGGCGTGGCAGGGTAAGACACAGGCTTGGCGTCTTGGTGCCACACTTTGTACTTGTGCATCACCTCTGCATAAGCGTCTGAGTCTTCAAAACTTGTCAGCCAATTTTGCAAAGGCTGCCACGCTTGCGCATCAAACCATGCTCGGTCTGTTCTGGCAAATTGCCGTACAAAGGGTGCAATGGCTGCGTCAACCCAACACCATGCGGGGCCCATCAAACATGCCGTCTGGCTCAGTTTGACATTCAGTTGGCTTAGGAACAATGCACCCTGTTGTCTGTTTGCCAATCCATCGGGCAGGTCGTAGCGATTGGGGTATTTGTAGCGATCTAAATGCTGCTTAAATTCGCTGTCGCATTGTTGCACCAGCGCCACCGCATCTTGGTGCAAGGAAGTGCCTGCAGTCGACCAAGACTGTGGGTCACTTTGATGCAAAGCCCAGTTGATGATGTCCAAACTTTCTTCGAGCACTTGGTCCTTCAAAACCAAAACCGGCACAGTGCCTTTGGGCGACACAGCCAACATGCTTTCTGGTTTTTGCGACAGCGCAATTTCGCGAATTTCACAGCGTATACCGCTCGACAACAATGCCAATCTGGCGCGCATGGCATAAGGGCAGCGTCGGAAGGAATACAAAATAGGCGCATCGGCAGGTAACAAAGCGGCCACCCTTTCTTGACGTTGTGGCGTGCCAATGTGATTGGTATGGCGCGCCTTGGCAATTTCCCATTGTTTTTGTCGTTCCCGTGCGCCGTTCTTTTGAACCTCGCTGGTGTGATCATGACACCGCGGACAACTGACGCCCAACTCAAACTTGTCCGATTCTTTGGCGTCAGGTGGCAAGGGTTCACGACAAGCGCGGCACAACTCATGAGGGCCGGGAGTTAGACCATGCCCCACAGACACACGCTCGTCAAACACAAAGCACTCGCCCTCCCACAGACTTTTCTCTGGGGGCACAAGCTCTAAGTATTTAAGGATGCCACCTTGCAAATGATAAACATCTTCAAAGCCATGTTCCAACATCAAGGAAGTTGATTTTTCGCAACGAATACCACCCGTGCAAAACATGGCAACACGGGGCTTTTGACCATTTTTAGCTTCCAAAGCTTTCGCCTGCCTCACCCAATCAGGCAGTTGCGAAAAGCTTTGAATCTGTGGATCGACGGCGCCTTTGAAGCTGCCAATTTCGACCTCGTAGTCATTGCGCGTGTCGATCACCACCACATCTGGTGCAGAAATCAGCTCGTTCCAATCTTCTGGTCTGACGTACTGGCCCACTCGCTTGGTCGGACTGATGCCGTCTAAACCCAGTGTGACAATTTCTTTTTTAAGGCGAACTTTCATGCGGTGAAAAGGCGCCTTGTTTGAAACAGACTCTTTGTGTACTAAGTCGGCCAGCTTGGGATCTTGTCGCAAGTAGGCCAGCACCGCATGCACGTCTTCTGGCATACCCGCAATCGTGCTGTTGATGCCTTCACGCGCCAACAATATCAAACCCTTGACGTTGTGCGCTTCGCAAAATGCCAACAAGGGGGCACGCCGATCTGCATGGTCAGGCAAATCAACGAACTTGTAAAAGGCCGCAGTCAGAAAAGCAGTTTCAGTCGCATTCAAGGTCATGACGCTATTTTGCCTTGAGTCAGGTCGGAGACGTGCTGATCTATGTCAGATGCTTCAAAATACGCTGGTTTTATATTAGCGGTTAAGCATTCAAAAATGATTTGTCTAAGTTCTTTCAAAGCTCCTCCTCATCTTGGTCAGAGGCTTTACCTCATCTTTTCGCTTCTCAGTTCAGCTGCTTTCGCACAAAGCCCATTTTTTGAGATCACCCAAAAGCCGGCTCAGGTGGCTGTGACAACAGCACACCCCATGGCCACCGAGGCAGCACTCAAAATGCTTCAGCAAGGTGGTTCTGCGATTGACGCAGCCATTGCGGCACAGCTGATGCTGGGGCTGGTTGAGTCGCAATCGTCTGGCTTAGGGGGAGGCGCTTTTTTGATGCATTGGGATGCCGCTCAAAAGTCACTGACCAGCCTTGACGGCCTTGCCATCGCACCTCAAAAAACAACGGCCTCCCTCACCACCGATGTAGATGGGAGTCAACTGCCTTATGAGTCAATGAGTCGTAGCGGTCGAAGTGCCGGCGTCCCAGGCACCCTCCCCTTGTTAGCCAAAGCGCACGCCAAGTTTGGCAAACTGCCCTGGCCAGCGTTGTTTGTCCCGGCCATAGAGGCTGCCAGCAAGGGCTTTCCCATGCCGGCCTACATGCATCAAATTTTGTCAGTCCCAACGGCCGCCAAAGATCACCCCGACATGTTGGCTTTGTATTTTGACGATGCTCAAAAAGTAAAGCCTGTGGGCACGCTCATTGTCAACCCCGACTATGCCAAGA
>SXXD01000034.1 GCA_005789685.1 Burkholderiales bacterium | reverse complement strand
CCAAGCTGGATTTTCAAACCATTCAAAAACAGGCATTTTGTTGGGATCTGCTTTGGAAGCATCACCCGGCCAAACCCATACAAATCCATAGCGCTCAATGACCGGAAAACTTTTGACGGGCTCAAATCCACGAACATTGTGACCTGACATGCTCACAGTGTGACCATCGCATCCCATGGTGAGGCCGTGATAGCCACAGACCAATTGCCCGTTGCAAACTCGGCCCAATGACAAAGGTGCACCGCGGTGGGGGCAAAAGTCTTCGACCGCCGACAAAGCATTTTCAGGCCCCCTGAAAAAGACCATGGCCTCATTGCAAATTTTCCGACCAAAAGGTTTGTCTGTGATTTCGTCAACACGACAGGCAACATACCATTCATTTTTTAGAAACATGTCATCTCCTTTGAAGGTGAGTCAGACACACCTGACAATTTTTCAATCATTTCACAATACCACGGCTGTGCGCGAGCTTACCAATATGTCCCCACTTCATCTCACAAAAAACAAGCACAATATTGCTTTTATCATCCGTAGGAAATAGTTTCATGAGCCAACCCTCACCCGTGACCAACACCCGCAAGGCAGACTTCCCCATCGACCCGCAATTTACAGAGCGTTGGTCACCTCGTGCTTACACGGGTGAAGTCGTATCCGAAGCCGATGTCATGAGCATGCTAGAAGCCGCTCGGTGGGCTCCCTCGTCCAACAACGCACAGCCCTGGCGTTTTGCAGTTGTGCTGCGCAACGACCCACAATGGGATGCCTTGTTTGCCACACTCAATCCTAACAACCAAGCATGGGCTGGCAATGCAGGTGCTTTGGTAGCCATTGCTTCCTACCAATTGGCAGCCAAAGCAGGCTCGCCAGACATGGCACCTAATGGCATGCACGCCTTCGACACCGGTGCTGCATGGGCCTACATGGCCATGCAAGCGCACCTGAATGGCTTCTCATTGCACGGCATTGGTGGCTTTGACAAAGTGGCCGGCGCTCAAGTCTTAGGCCTACCAGCAGATCACACCTTGCAAATGTTGGCCACGGTTGGCAAACGCGGTGATGCTGCCACATTGCCCGATGCATTGCGCGAAAGAGAATCGCCCAATGCGCGCAAGCCACTGACGACATTGGCCAAACGCGGTTCTTTTTAAGTCAACCAACATCTTTTTTTCTTGAAAGAATCACCATGAGACTCATTAGCTTCTTGCTTAACAACACCGCATGCTATGGCGCAGTGCATGGCAACAAAGTTTTAAACCTCACCCCTATTTTGGGCGCGCAAGCACCTGATCTAAAAACCCTGATTGCCAAAAAGATGCTCGCACAAGCGGCTGACGCATTGAGCAAAAACACACCAGACTTGATTTTCGAAGACTTGTCGCTCTTGCCCGTCATTCCCAATCCAGAAAAAATCATGTGTGTGGGTTTGAACTACCACGATCACGTGAAAGAAACAGGCCGAGAACTGACTGAAAAGCCAGCTATTTTTTCACGTGTCAATTCTTCGCAAGTAGGGCATGGCCAAGACATCATGCGTCCACCTGAGTCGCATCGCCTTGACTACGAAGGTGAAATTGCCATCATCATTGGTGAAGGTGGTCGCCGTATTTCGGAAGCTGATGCTTGGAAGCACATTGCCGGCTACTCTTGCTACAACGATGGCTCGGTGCGCGATTGGCAAAATTTCACCACCCAGTGGACGGCTGGTAAAAATTTCTGGCGCACGGGTGGCTTTGGGCCTTGGATGGTGACTGCTGATGAAATCAAACCTGGCCAAACTTTGACACTGAGCACGCGCTTGAATGGTGTTGAGTTGCAACGTGCCACAACCGACATGATGATTCACAGCATCCCACGTCAAATTGCCTACATCTCTACCTTCATTCCGCTTGAACCTGGCGATGTCATTGTGAGTGGCACGCCCGGCGGCGTAGGCAACAAACGCACACCTCAGGTTTTCATGAAGCCCGGTGATGTGGTTGAAATTGAAGTCGATGCCGTTGGCATTTTGCGCAACACCATCAAAGACGACCTAGCCACCACTGTTTAAAAGCTTTGACTTTGCGCCTTGGCCCCCATGCGGGCACTGATTTCAAAAAACTCCGCCACGGTATCTTCAATGATGTCTTTGGCGGTTTTCACTGAATCAATTAAGCCAGCCGACTGCCCTGCCAATGCAGGCGCGGCTTCCATGTCACCTTTGAAGTAAACATTCAAAATACCTTTCATGTCATCAAATGACATGATGCCTTGCTCGTGAATGACACTGGTTCGCTCCGATTTAAGGGCGCGAATACAAGGTGTTGATTTGGTGTTCAACATCCAAGTGCCCGTTTCTTTGGAGCTGACGATGGCATTTTTAAAGTTGTCGTGAACAGGGCTTTCTGCACAACTGACAAAACGCGTTCCCATTTGAATGGCTTCGGCGCCCAGCGCAAAGGCTGCAGCCATGCCTCTGCCATCGCAAATACCACCCGCGGCAATCAGGGGGACATCGACCTTGGCACGAATCGCTTGCAAAAGTACCAGCGTTGAAACGTCTTCGGGGTTTTTAAAGCCACCTCCTTCAGATCCTTCAACGACAAGGCCATCAATGCCAGCGTCAACACACTTCATGGCCGCATCTACTGTGGGTACAGCGTGGTAAACGGTAATGCCCGCACTCTTTAGGGGTTGAACAAATTTAGCGGGGCTGCCAGCGGATGTGGTGACAAATTTCACGCCCGATGCACAGACAAACTTCAGCATTGCATCGTCTTTTAAAAACCGAATGGGCAAATTGACACCAAATGGCAAATTCAATTCGCGCATCTTTCTAATTTCGGCTTGGCAATTTTCGGTTTCACCCGAAGACGTTTCAATGATGCCAAGGCCGCCAGCCCTAGATACGGCAGAGGCCAGTTGCGTTCGCGCGATCCAGCCCATGGGGGCTTGCAAGATTGGGTACTTGGCGCCGGTGTGCGCCAAGACTCTGTTTGTGTGTGTGTTTGATATTGAGTGATCCATCCATCAAGCCCAAAACACACTGCCAGACTTTTCATACCAAGCAGGCACTTGGCTTTCAACAGACGATTCAATGCGACTGCGTTTGATTTTCATGGTGGGCGTGAGGTAACCGTTTTCAATCGACCAGGCCTCACTGGCAATGACCAGCATGCGCAGCTTTTCATAGTCTGCCAACTCTGAATTCACTTTGGTCAAGAACTCGCTGAGTTGTTGTTCTACTTGAGCCCTTACTTCAGCGTCTTTGACTTTCGGACGAATATCCTCTGCCAGCACCACCATGGCATAAGCAGCCGACTGGGACACGCCTGAGACGATGCTCATCTCAATCATGGGGTGCACATTGAGTTTGTTCTCAATGGGGGCTGGCGCAACATACTTACCTTTGGAGGTTTTGAAAATCTCCTTCAAGCGTCCGGTAATTTTCAACAGACCATCCGCTCGCTGTTGGCCTTGATCACCCGTTTTGAAAAAGCCATCTTCTGTAAAAGCCTCCGCATCTAAATCAGGGCGTTTGTAATAACCCACCATTTGTCCTGGTGATTTCAACTGAATTTCGCCTTCAGGGCTGATACGAGCTTGAACGCCATTCGCGGGTATGCCCACGCTGCCTGGCTCATTGATCTCATTGGTGCAGTTGTGTGACCAAGCAAAATCCTCCGTCATGCCGTAGCCCTCTAAGAGGTTCAAACCTAGCTTGCGATACCAGACGATGAGTTCTGCTGGCAGGGGCGCAGAACCACTGCCCGCGGACACCACTTGATCCAAGCCGAGGCCTTTGAGAATTTTCTTTTTAACCAAGCCTTTGACAATAGGGATGCTCAGCAACAAATCCAACTTGGCTGGCGGCATCTTGCTGAAAACACCTTGCTGAAACTTAAGCCACAAGCGGGGTACAGAAATGAAGAACGTGGGCCGTGCACGGTTTAAGTCTTGGATGAATGTGTCCAAAGATTCTGCAAAAAATACATGCGTCTCGCCATAAGTCAAACTGGCAACTTCAACCCAAGCACGCTCAAAAACGTGAGCCAGGGGCAGATAAGACAAGATGCGGGAATCTTTCAGATCACCTGCACTGTCCAAAATAGATTGGCATATCAGTTCCGCAGTTTTGGAGATTCGCTCAAAATTGTGCATCACACCTTTGGGCTGACCTGTTGAGCCAGAGGTGTACATGATCATGGCCAAATCTTGAGGTGCCCGCGCTATGTCACCTTGCAAGGGCGCTGTTTTTGCAACGATGTCATCCCACTTTGCAAATTGATTGGCAGGCGCCAAAGGGAATGCAATGCAAGGTAAAGAGGTCGGCACAGAGGGCGCTTGTTCGGGCCATGTGTCCAATTTTCCGACAAACAGCAAACTGGCTTCGCTGTGATCCAGAACGTAGCGAACGGTCTCGCCCAACTCGGTTGGAAAAATGGCCACTGTGGTGCAGCCTGACATCCAAATGGCCAGTTCAGCCATGATGAAGTGTGCGCAATTCTTGGAAAGAATGGCCACCCGGGCACCTGGCTCAAGGTTTTGAGCTTTGATGTAAGCGGCCATGGATCGCGCTTGCTTGAGGGTTTCGCGCCATGTGTAATCTACAACCTGACCATTGCCTATGGGCTGCGTCATGTACACAAAATCAGGGCGGTTTTTCTCGTGCGCCAGAACATTCTCAAGAATTAATGCAGGTTTTGACATGCCAAACTTTCGTGGGTTGAAATTGACCCTTGAATAGAAAAATCTCAAGAATCGATCGATGATTTAAAGGGATGACGAATTGTGAAGAGAATTGAACCTATTCCCAGTCCTCTTCGAGACTCATTCCCTAGGAATTTCCCTGATAAGGCCCTCCCAAGTTCATTGGATAAAAAGTGCGCAAACTCTTTTCATTCCAAGCAAAGCCTTGGTATGCTGAGCCTCTTCAAGCATTCACACTCACTTCACCATGGCAACAGCTTCTAACATCAAGAAAAATCAGGTGCCGCTTCCCCTGCCCGCCTTTGATCGCTTCTACAAACATCAAGAACTGACAGAATTGCTGCAAGCTTTTGCAGCGGCAAGGCCTGAATTGGTAGAGCTTCGAGAGTTAGGCACAAGCCATGAAAATCGCCCCATTTGGGTGCTTGTTCTCACTCGCAAGTCAACCGGTGCAGACACAGACAAGCCCGCATTTTGGGTGGACGGTAATATTCACGCAGCCGAGCTAACGGCCAGCACGGCTTGCCTGTACTGGTTGCACCATCTTTTAAGCAAAGACGGTGAAGACGCGGGCGTCACAGAATTGCTCAACACGCGTGTCATTTACTTGGTGCCCCGTTTGAATCCAGATGGCGCAGAACTGGCCTTGGCAGACAAACCTAGGCACATTCGATCTTCTACTCGGCCCTACCCATGGGACGAGCCCCACGTTGAAGGCCTGACCATTGAAGACATGGATGGCGACGGTCGCATTTTGATGATGCGAATTCCAGATCCCCATGGCGGTTGGAAAGCCAACCCAGACGAGCCAAGACTGCTCACACCTCGCTTGCCGGGTGAGTTTGGTGGAAAGTATTACCGAGTGATGCCCGAAGGCAGTTTGCAACATTACGACGGCGTCAACATCAAACCCAATCGCGACATTGAGGGTTTGGATTTGAACCGCAACTTCCCTGCCTTTTGGCGCCAAGAATACGAACAGGTGGGCGCCGGACCCTACCCCACCAGCGAGCCCGAAGTGCGTGCCATGGTGGACTTCATTGCCAAGCATCCCAACATTGGCGCAGCTGTCAGCTTCCACACCCACTCAGGTGTTATTTTGCGTCCTATGGGCACCCAAAGCGACTCCGATATGACGCCCGAAGATTTGTGGATCATCAAGCGCATGTCCGACATTGGCAGCAAGCTCACCGGTTATCCGGCCGTCAGTATTTTTCACGAGTTCAAATACCACCCCAAAGAAGTGATTACAGGCACACAAGATTGGGTGTACGAGCATTTGGGTGCTTTGTTCTGGACGGTTGAAATTTGGGCCCCTAACAAAGAAGCCGGCATCACCGATTACGATTGGATCCACTGGTACCGCGACCATCCGCCCGAAGACGATGTCAAACTGCTCAAGTGGAGTGACGAGGTGTGCGCCGGCCAAGCGCACGTCGATTGGTACCCTTACCAACACCCGGAATTAGGTGCGATTGAATTAGGCGGATGGGACCGTATGAATTTCTGGCGCAATCCACCCGCCCATTTGCGTGAACGCGAAGCGGCACGTTTTCCTGCTTGGTTAGACCAAATTGCATTGACGCTGCCCAAGCTCGAACTGCTTCATGCCAAAGCAGAAAATTTAGGCAAGGGCCAATGGCGCGTACAAATGGCTGTTGGCAATGCAGGCTACCTGCCTAGCTATGTCACAAAACGCGCCCTTGAACGAAAGACGGCACGTCCTTGCATTTTCGAAATTGAATTGCCTGAAGGTGCACACCTTCGGATGGGCAAGCCCCGCATGGAAGGTCCACAGTTGGAAGGTCATGCAGCCACTCATTCACTTCAAGCTTTCTTGCCCAGCAAAACAATTACGGGCGATCGGGCCTTGAACGAATGGATTGTGGAAGCACCGGCTGGGACTGTGCTCAATCTGACAGCACATGCCGCAAGGGCAGGTACTGTCAGAACCTCACTGACCTTGAAATAACTTATTTCAAGCCAAGCAAACGCACCGCGTTGTCTTTCAGAATACCGGGCATCACTTCGGGTTTGAAACCGGCTACTTCAAAATCCTTCATCCACCGCTCAGGTGTGATGAGGGGGTAATCGCTGCCAAACAAAATGCGATCTTTTAAAAGCGTGTTGGCATACTGAATGAGTTGCTTCGGAAAATACTTGGGGCTCCAACCCGACAAATCAATCCAAACGTTGGGCTTGTGAGTGGCCACACTGAGCGCCTCGTCTTGCCATGGGAAACTGGGGTGAGCCATCACAATTTGCATATCGGGAAAATCGATGGCCACATCGTCTAGGTGCATGGGGTTGCTGTAGGCCAAGCGCAAACCGCCACCACAGCGCATGCCTGAGCCAATGCCACTGTGACCCGTGTGAAAGATGGCGGGCAATTTGTGCTCGTTGATCACCTCGTAAATGGGCCAGGCCATTTTGTCGTAGGGGTGGTAGCCCTGAACGGTAGGGTGAAATTTGAAACCCTTGATGCCCTCTTCTTTGATCAAGCGCTCGGCTTCACGCGCACCCATCTTGCCTTTGTGCGGATCTATGCTGCCAAAGGCAATCATCATGTCGCTGTTGTCTCGCGCAGCTTTGGCAATTTCTTCGTTGGGAATGCGGCGGCGGCCTAATTGTGATTCGCTGTCGACAGTGAACATGACCAAGCCGATTTTTCGTTCGCGGTAATAAGCCACTGTTTCATCAATGGTAGGGCGCCGATTGCTGCCAAAAAACTTGTCGGCAGCGCGGTCGTATTCCTCGCCGTAATTGTCAAAAGGATTCCAGCAACTCACTTCGGCATGCGTATGAATGTCAATGGCAATCAGGTCTTGGTGTTTCATAAATACTTTCAGAAATTCGGGAAAACCCTGTGATTTTTAATGCAGCATAGAAAGACAATATAGTTATTGATAATAACGTTTTTAATCAAACTTTGCATTTTTGTAAAGTCGCATTGACCCTCCATCATGACTCAAAATCTCCATCCTTTGCTGCAACGCGCCCAAACCAACGGCATTCACTTTGAAATGAATGGCGCTGTTGCTGTGGTGCGTTTAAGCCGTCCTGCTAAACGCAATGCACTGAACGATGGTTTGGTAGAAGCCTTGCGAGATGTCTTTCAAAACTTACCCGAAGCAGCCAAGTCTGCGGTAGTCCATGGCGAAGGCGATCACTTTTGCGCGGGACTTGATTTGTCTGAATTGAAAGAACGCGATGCCGGACAAGGTGTATTCCATTCGCGAAGTTGGCACTTGGCTTTGGATGCCATTCAACTGGGAAGCGTTCCAGTTGTGGCAGCGCTTCACGGTGCGGTGGTGGGCGGCGGTTTAGAACTGGCCAGCGCATGCCACATTCGGGTCGCAGACGACAGCGCCTTCTATGCCCTGCCTGAAGGCACACGCGGTATTTTTGTGGGTGGTGGCGGCTCTGTTCGCATTCCCAAATTGATTGGTGTGGCACGCATGACCGACATGATGCTCACGGGTCGCGTCTATAACGCATTAGACGGCGAGCGAATTGGTTTAGCCCAATACCATGTGCCAACAGGCACAGCTTTGGAAAAAGCATTGGATTTGGCGCAACGCATTGCCACCAATGCCCCTTTGACCAACTACGCCTTGATGCACGCACTTCCCCGCATTGCCGAGCAGCCAGCTGATCATGGCTATCTCACTGAAGCACTTATCTCTTCTATTGCGCAAGCAGCTCCCGAAGCCAAAGCGCGTGTCAAGGCATTCTTAGAAGGCAAAGCTGCCAAAGTTCAAAAGAGCTAAAAGCCCACGTTTGAAATTCACAAAGACAGCATCTCGGAGTCAAACATGAGCTCACCCAAATTTAGACCTCTGCGTTTCGGCGTCACTCGCGTGACGCTCAAGGATGGCATACCTGGCACGCATTATTTAAAGGCCGATCAAGAACTGCAAGCCTATCCTGATCGGCTCACAGATCGCTTTCAACACTGGGCTACAAACAAACCCAATCAAACCTTGTTTGCGCGCCGCGTTAAATTGGCCGATGGCACATTAGGCGACTGGCGCCATGTTACTTATGCGCAAGCCTGGGCCACAGCGCGCAACATTGCTCAAGCCTTGATCAACCGCGGCCTGAATGCAGAACGACCCGTGGTCATATTGAGCGAGAACAGTTTGGAGCATGCCTTGTTGGCTTTGGGCTGCATGGTGGCAGGCGTCCCTTTCGTCCCTACATCACCTCCTTACTCGCTGATTAGTCAAGACTACGACAAACTGAAACATGTGTTGCGCACGGTCACGCCAGGCATGGTGTTTGCCAGCGATACACGTTATGCCAAAGCCATTGCTGCCACTGTTTCCAGCGACATGGAAATTGTCATGAACGAGGGCGGCATCGAAGGCCAACAAGTCACTTCGTTCGAAGCCTTGTGCCAAACACCCGCTACATCTCAAGTAGACGCCGCCATTGCCGCAACGGGTCCCGACACCATTGTGAAATTCTTATTCACCAGCGGCTCTACCAAAATGCCCAAAGCCGTGATCAACACTCAGCGTTTGTGGTGCGCCAACCAACAACAAATGATGCAGTCCATGCCTGTGTTGGCTGAAGCGCCCTTGGTCTTGGTCGATTGGTTGCCTTGGAACCACACCTTTGGCGGCAACCACAACTTTGGCATGGTGGTGTTTCATGGCGGCACCCTGTACATCGATGATGGCAAGCCTACGCCCACCCTCATGCACGAGACATTGCGAAATTTGCGGGAAATTGCCCCCACCGTTTATTTCAACGTGCCCACTGGCTTTGAAGCCATTGCTTTGGCCATGCAAACAGACGACCTTCTGCGCAAAACATTGCTCTCACGTGTGCAAATGTTTTTCTACGCTGGCGCCGCCCTGGCGCAACCCATTTGGGACAGCTTGTATGAATCGCAAGAGCGTGAAATTGGCGAGCGCATTGTGATGGGCACAGGCCTTGGCATGACTGAGTCTGGCCCTTTTGGTATTTTCGTAACAAACCCCAATGTGTCTGCCGGCGACTTGGGCGTCCCCACACCTGGTTTGGAGCTCAAACTGGTCGACATGGGTGGCAAAACCGAAGTTCGTTATCGTGGCCCCAACATCACGCCAGGTTATTGGCGCAACGCAGAAGAAACCAAAGGCGCCTTTGACGACGAAGGCTTCTTCTGCACAGGCGACGCCGTCAAATGGATTGACGAAACCGATGTGCATTTAGGCCTCAAATTTGATGGCCGCATTGCAGAAGATTTCAAATTGGCCACGGGCACTTTTGTCAGCGTGGGGCCATTGCGCGGCAAGATCATTGCAGCAGGTGCACCTTACGTTCAAGACGTGGTACTGACTGGTATCAATCTGAAAGAAGTCGGTGCCATGGTGTTTCCAACGCCGGCTGTGCGAGCGTTAAGTGGCCTCGCCGCCGACGCACCTTTGGCAGATGTCCTGAGCAGCGCACCCGTCTTGGCTCATTTTCAAAACCTCATCAATGAGCTAACCAAGACAGCTACAGGCAGTGCCAACCGCATTGCGCGCATGTGCTTATTGTCTGAGCCACCCACCATTGACAATGGGTGAGATTACAGACAAGGGCTCCATCAATCAGCGCTCAGTTTTGACTCATCGCGCAGACACCGTAGCGGCATTGCATGAGAATCGATTGCACTTCATTTTGAAGCCCACCCTTTAATTTATTTTTGAAAGTCAAACATGAACATTCAAGGCATGAGCGCATTGGTCACCGGTGGTGGCTCTGGGCTGGGCGAAGCGACCGCCCGTGAATTGGCTAGGTTGGGTGCCAAAGTTGCGGTGCTCGACCTGAATCTTGAAAATGCGCAGAAGGTGGCATCAGCCATTGGTGGCATTGCCATTCACTGTGATGTGACCAACGCCGCAAGCATGGAAAATGCTGTCGCCGAAGCTGCGAAAGCCCAAGGGGGTGCGCGCATCTTGATGCAAATTGCTGGCATTGGCACCGCCAAACGCATTGTGGGTAAAGATGGCAACCCTGCACCTTTGGAAGACTTTGCCAAGGTGGTCAATGTCAATTTAATTGGCACCTACAACGCAGCACGCGTTTTTGCTGCAGCTTGTGCCAAGCTTGATCCCATGGAAGACGGCGAACGTGGTGCCATGGTTTTTACGGCTTCCGTTGCCGCCTTTGATGGTCAAGTTGGCCAGCAAGCTTACAGCGCCTCCAAAGCTGGTGTGGCGGGCATGACCTTGCCCATGGCACGCGATTTGGCACAACACGGCATTCGTGTTTGCACCATTGCACCCGGCATATTTGCCACGCCTTTGTTAAAAACTTTACCCGAGCCTGTGCAAGCCTCTTTGGCGGCCAGCATTCCTTTCCCCTCACGCCTTGGCAAGCCAGAAGAGTTTGCGCAATTGGCAGCTCACATTGTCAGCAACGGTCACATGAACGGCGAGGTGATTCGTTTGGACGGCGCACTGCGCATGGCTCCCCGCTAAGCCATTGCTCGAAAGATACACATGAGCAAAACAGTTGTTTACGAAGTGCAAGTCATGTTCGGTGATTGCGATCCCGCAGGCATCGTGTTCTTTCCCAATTTTTCGAAGTGGATGGACGCTTCCTCGCTCAATTTCTTCGTGAAGTGCGGCGTTCAAGCTTGGCGAGAGTTGGTGAAAACCACTGGCATCATTGGTACGCCTTTGCTAGAAATCAACACCAAGTTTGTTCGCACTGCCACTTATGGCGAAACCATTCAAATTCACACCAGCGTGCAAGAGTGGCGTGATAAAACCTTTGTCCACAAACATGTGGTCATGCGCGGCGACACCGTATTGTGCGAAGGCACTGAGGTTCGAGCCTTTTGCATTAAGCACCCAGAAGATCCAGATCGCATTAAAGCCATCGCAGTCCCCCAAGACATTAAACTTTTGTGCAGTTAATCTAAAAATCTAGTTGGACTTTCTTCCCATCTCGCCTCATCGAAATACATGATCGAAACACAATGCGAACCAGCATAAAACAAACCTCAACCGCCATTGAGAAGGTTGATACCCGCTTTTTAGAAAGTTTGATAGGCTACAACGCTCGTCGTGCTGCATTGGCCATCATTGAAGAATTTTTAGAAAGAATGGCGGTCTACGGACTCAAGCCTGTCGACTTTTCTGTCATGTCCGTCATCGTTCACAACCCTGGTGTGACATCGCGTCAACTGTGCGCGTCTTTGAACATCTTGCCGCCCAATTTGGTCAGTCTCATTCAATCTTTAGATTCGCGGGGTTTGGTTGAACGTCTGCCCCACCCCCATGATGGTCGCGCCGTCGGTCTACATCCGACTAAAAAGGGCAAAGCACTCATGGTGCAAGCTGAAGCTACGGCATCAGAACTCGAAAGAAATGTAGGCGGTAAACTCACACCTAACCAAGCGCAAACATTGGTCACTCTTTTGCAAAAAATCTATCTCTAAGTCGGCTGCACCCTCAGTAACTTAGGTATGCTCATTAGGAGAACGTCTCGTGGTCAATTCAAGCTTTCCCTTATTGAATGAAACATTGCCCCATGATGCAGCCAATGCCCTCATGATTGGTCGAATTTGGGTACCTGGTGAAGGCCCCTACTTGGTCAAAGTGGGTCAGCATGAGATCACTGATTTATCAGAACTGGCGCTGACCAGCAGTGACCTGATGGAGCTGGATCACGCTGCAGCCAAGGTCGCGAAACACTCAGGTCGAACATGGTCCACGCCAAGCGTTTGGGCCAATACTGATCCTTTGAATCAAAACCCAGAAGAGGCGTGGTTCTTAGCGCCCACTGACCTGCAAGCTATCAAAGCCGCTGGTGTGACCTTTGTCGCCAGCATGCTAGAGCGCGTCATTGAAGAGCAGGCGCGTGGAGATGCCGCCAAAGCTGAAAGCGTTCGCTCAGCCGTGATCAGCGTGATGGGCGACAACCTGCGTGATGTCAAGCCTGGCTCCGAACAAGCCGCAAAACTCAAAGAGGTTTTGGTAGCGCAAGGTGTCTGGTCACAATATTTAGAAGTTGGCATTGGCCCAGACGCCGAAATTTTCACCAAGTCACAAGCCATGAGCGCGGTCGGCTCTGGCTTTGATGTGGGCTTGCACCCAGGCAGCTCCTGGAACAACCCCGAACCCGAAATTGTGTTGGTCATCAATTCAAAGGGGCAAGTGTTGGGCGCCGCCATGGGCAACGATGTCAACCTGCGCGACTTTGAAGGCAGGAGTGCTTTGCTGCTCGGAAAAGCCAAAGACAACAACGCCAGCTGCGCCATTGGCCCCTTCATTCGTTTGTTTGACGAGCATTACACCATCGACAGCGTGCGCAACACCGACCTCAGCATGACCGTCAAAGGCCCTGAAGGTTTTGTCATGCAAGGCAGCAGTTCGCTCAGTCAAATTAGCCGCGACCCCTTGGACCTTGCAGCGCAAGCCATTGGCCAGTACCACCAATACCCCGACGGCTTGGTTTTGTTTTTAGGCACCATGTTTGCCCCCACCCAAGACCGCCATGGACCCGGTCAAGGCTTCACCCATGTCGTGGGCGATACCGTGGCTATTTCGACCCCACAGCTGGGTACACTTTTTAACCGTGTCACCACGTCAGATCTGGCGCCGCCCTGGACTTACGGCATAAGGGCCTTGATGCAAGATGTGGCCAAACGCCAGCCCAGCCCGAAACCCTGAGCACACGCCTTGCCAATGGCCGTCCTTCCACTGGCATAATTCAGCCCCTAGGCCAGTCTCGAACTGGCTTTTCTATGACCCCTTTTAGGAAGCACCCATGAACACCACAGCCACAGGCCTGCAATACGAGGACACCGTGGTCGGCGACGGCGCCGATGCCACCAAAGGCCAAACAGTCACCGTGCATTACACCGGTTGGCTGTACGAAGACGGCGAGCAAGGCGCTAAATTTGACTCCAGCAAAGACCGCCGCGACCCCTTCCAATTCGTTTTGGGCGCAGGCATGGTCATTCGCGGCTGGGACGAAGGCGTGGCAGGCATGAAAATCGGTGGCGCACGCACCCTGATCATCCCGGCTGATTTAGGCTACGGCTCACGCGGCGCAGGCGGCGTAATTCCCCCTAACGCCACTTTGAAATTTGACGTCGAATTGCTCGAACTGTCTTGATCTGCTCCAAGTCTCTGAAGGATCGCCTTCAGGGTCTTGAAATCTCTCAAAGCGCCCCCAAGTCTGGGGCGTTGTCATTTATTGCGGATGCATTTCATGTCTGATACCAACTCACAAAACACCCCCAATCAAACACCGAACCCAGGTGCAGCGAGCGTCATGCCTACGGCCGAGGCCTTGGCTGCTGCTGCGGCGGCCATGGGCACAGACACCCAGGCTCAGCAGGCT
>SXXD01000224.1 GCA_005789685.1 Burkholderiales bacterium | reverse complement strand
TTAACAATGAAATATGAATCAAAGAACCAAGCGGTAAATCTTCCAAGAGCCCCTCTCTCAACCAGGATGGCCCCTTTCAGGGCCATCACTGCTTAAGGATTCAATTTCAAAGTCTGAGTTGAACCGGAGGTTGACATCCTTAAAGGTCGGTACTTGATTTGACCCCATTCAGCCTTCATGTCTTGGTAACGCGAAGAAAAAGGATGGCCGCTTTGACCTGTTTGGTAAATAAAGCCAGACTCATCTAGGTTGGCCAGGTCGTAAACAGCTCTCATAGAGGCCGCATGACGCGTTGCAAAAGGCACTGTGGCGCTGCTTGTCCAGTATTGACCCACATTGACCGTGAAGTTATCACCCCCGCTGGGTCCGGTGACGTCAAAAAATGGCGCTAGAGTTTTGACGTTACCAAAAGGCCTGTGTGCACTAAGGGCTGGATGAGCACGCCCCCAATTCCACTCGGCCACGTTCGAGCCCTGCATGGCCAAAATTTTATCCAAAGCAGTATCGAGTGCCTTGTTCATCAGCGTCTGGCATCCTGCCTCACCACACCAAGACTTATCTTGAGTGGCTAAAACACCTTCGATGGCAGGACGAAAAGCACGTTTACCAAACAAAGCCTTAAAACGTGTCTCACCCAATTTGGGAATGAGAATGGCGCGAGTCACTTCGTCAATCCAAACGGCATAAATCAAAGCGCCGGCTGAATCACGGGTCATGTCTCCCTTGAAAGATTTCAAGAGGGGCAACGCCTCGCCTGCTTTTGAATGCTGAGACGAAAGTGATTGAAGATAAGGCAACAATCGGACTGCAGCCAATGAATGCACATCGGCTTGAATGGTCTTCATGTTGTTGGCATCAAATTGAGAGCCGGCAGATAGCAATTGTGAAATTCGGTCAAAGCGCTCAGGGCCAGTCCAGTCATGCGTTAAAAACTGTGCATAGGCAGGCGGCACAATCTTTTGATTGGCCGTGGCATGCCAACCGCGCTTTTCAATGTCTGCTTGTGTCACCTCAGGCGTTTGCTCATAAGGAACCCAAGACTGCCAATCGTATTGGCTTAACCAACCAGGCGCAGGCACCATGCCTTGTAAGTCGTGGGCCGCTGAACGAACAGGCACTTTACCAACAGCCTTAAAAAGTACATGGCCAGATGTATCGGCCATCACTGCACTTTGCATCGGTGAATGGTTTTTTGAAAATGCCTGGCGCAACTCTGCTACAGAGTTTGCAAAATTGGCATCCATGCCCGCCACAATGGTTTGATTGTCAACGTCTAAAGCAGTCCAGCGTAAAGCAATGGCGTACTTGTCCATGTTTAAAAACTGGGCATAAGCTGGCTGGACATCCGAAATAACAGGGCCATGGCGAGTGCTTCGCACCTTGATGCTGACATCGGCCTGCCCCTTCACTTTGATCACTTCATTGCGTGTTTCAAAAGCTTGTTGGCCCATCGGTGTGCGGTAATTGTCTTTGCCTTCTAAGGCTTCCAAATACAAGTCTTGAACATCAGGGCCTGTGTTGGTAAAGCCCCATGCGGCCTTGTTGGTTCGACCCAAAACAACAAATGGCAAACCAGGCAAAGTGGCGCCTACCACATCCAAAGCAGCATGAGCCTTGCCGTCAGCAAATTGACCTGCGGGTGCGTGCAAACCTGCAAAATACCAAACAGCAGGCGCACTTAAACCCAAATGCGGATCGTTGGCCAACAAGGGCAAACCGGATCGTGTGTTGCTTCCTGGCACTACCCAGTTGTTGCTGCCCTTGCCTTCAAACACGCCCACATCCAAAGTGGTAGAGGCCAACAGCTGCTGTGTGGCCAAAGCTTTTGCTTGAGGCGAAGCCTCTTTGGCGTATACGCCCAAATTTTGATAAAGGGCTGCAATGTCGACTTTGGAGCCGCGCGACTCACCTGGATACGGTGGAAAGAGTTTCCACAAATCCTCTGTGCTCAAAGCCTGAGCAGACATGAGGCGGGCAAACTCATTGCCCCAGTTGCCACCCAAATCCAGAGCCATCATCAAAGCCCAGCCCACGCTGTCGAAAGCAGTCCAAGGCTTCATGGTTTTAGAAGGATTGATCCCTAGAATGACAAACTCTGGCGCACGCCATTGCGCACTGGCATAACCAGCTTGAACGCCTTCTGCGTAGGCCTCAAGGGCCATCTGGGTGTTCGGCGGTAACTTGTCAAACTGTGCTTTCGCAGACTTCATAATGCCCAATGTGCGCATCAATTTATCTGTTTCTAAAGTCGTGGGGCCAAGCCACTCCGACAATTCGCCGTGCATCACTTGACGATTGAATGCCAATTGCCAACCTCGTTCTTGAGCGTGTACATAACCAATAGCACGCCATGCATCCATCGGTGACTTGGCATAGATGTGCGTCACATCTGAAGCGTCGCGTTTAATCTCAACACCAGATGACAAGCCAGCCAGTTGAGCTTCACCTGTCAGTGGCGCTATCGATTTAAGTATATAAATTTGGAAAACGCCAAACGCTGTTAAGGCCAGCAACAAAAGGGCCAAAACGGCACGCAAGAACCAGAGGCTCCATCTGACTTTTTTCTTTAGCATTAAATGTGACCCCACACTAAAAATGCATCGCGGCCTTCAGTGGCCAAATCAACTTTGGCACCGATGGGCAAAAGTACTTTGGTTGAAACATGCCCCAATGGCAGCCCAGCCAAAACAGGAATTTTGAGCTGCGTTCGCAACCTGTCAATCACCGTCTTGAGTTTGAAACCCTTGTCATGGGGAATCAACTTATACGATGTGAACTGTCCAAACACGAGGGCCTTTTGATTTTGCAAAACACCCGCATTGAGCAATTGCGTCAGCATGCGTTCAATCTTATAGGGGTGCTCTCCTACATCCTCTAAAAATAAAACGCCCTTCTTAATCAATGGAAAATAAGGAGTGCCCAGCAACGAAGTAAGTACCGCTAAATTGCCACCCCACAAAACGGCGTTGTTTACTTTGACATTTTTTTGCAAAGAATCAACAGGCATGCGCCAACCTGTGCCCTCCCCTTGCTCTAAACACAAATCATCAAAGCATGCTTGCATGATGTCATCGGGTTCACTCTCGGGTCCAAAGTCTTCTCCAAGCGCAGGGCCTTGCCATGTGATGCGCTGTGTTTTTGCATAAACCGCCAATTGAAAAGCGGTGAAATCGCTTAAGCCCACATATTGGGTTCCATTGTCGATCGATTTTGCAATGGCTTTGTATGGCAATTGTGTCAACAGACGCGTGAGGCCATAACCACCCCGTGAAATCATGGCGATGTTGGCACCACTGGCTACAGCACGACCGATGGCCTTCAAACGAGTTTCATCATCCCCCGCAAACCGCATGTGACTTGTCAGTGCATCGGGGTCAATTTGGACCTCATGACCCATAGCTTCAAGGCGTTTGATACCGCGCTTAAAAGCAGACTTGTCACGCACCGCACTGGAGGGAGAAAAAATGTAGATGTGGCTCATGAGGTACTAACTTTGAAATACTGTAGGGCTGATTCAGCAATCGATTGGCCATGTTCTTGCACAAAATGGCCAGCCTGTGGCAGCAGAATGGGTTCTGGGCAGCCTTTGATGTTTTGCTGCAGCTCACGCATCACAGGCTCTCCCAACACAGGGTCTTGAAGACCAATGGCCATCATGGTTTGGCCTTGCCACTGCTCGCGCCAAAAGTTAAGGGCTTGTCTTGAAATTTCTGCGCCTGGGCTGTTTTCAAACTCAGGCACCATGGGCGGAAAAGCATGAAGCGCTGCGCGATGGCCACGGTCTTTGAAGGGGCTGTTATAGGCTTGCGTTTCTGCATCAGACATGTGTTTGTTGCCCCGCGCAAAGAGCTTGGCCACATCAAAGTCGGGATTGGCTTGACACCATTCACGCCAACTTAAAAAACCTTTTGACAAGGGCTGAGTGCCTGTTGCCAATGCCGTGTTCATCACCAACAAACCTGCAAAGCGAAGAGACATGTCCATCGGCAAGGTCAGCCCCAAAATGACGCCCCAATCTTGAACAACCAAAACGATGCGTTTCAAATCCAAATGTTCAATGAAATCTAGCAAGACTTGGCGGTGGAATTCAAAGTTGTGCTGATTGGCTTTTTTAAACTTATCACTTTTCCCAAAACCTATGAGGTCTGGCGCCAAAACGCGGTGGCCATGGGCTGTGAAAGTAGGAATCATCTTTCGGTACAAATAACTCCATGCAGGATTGCCATGCAAACATAAATAAGTGATCTGTTGGTGATTCAATGACTCTTCAACCTCATTCGAAATTTCACTTCGACCTTCATCCAAATAGTGCAAACGCAGACCCTTCAGCGACGGCAAATCTGATACGTAGTGGGCTGCCCAAGGGTAATCAGGAATTCCCTCAAACCATTCGTCTGGTGGCCTTAAGGCGTCTTCGCGCAGTGGGTTCATATTGACACGCTTTGGTTTGAAAAATTGTTGCAAGAGTTGTCGGCATTCATCGGCTAACACGCCGCCTGACACTTCTGTTTGGTGGTTGATTTCTTGATTGGCAAACACATCCAACACCGAACCCGCCGCGCCAGTTCTGGACTCTGACGCACCAAACACCAGCCGTGAAATGCGTGAATTCAGAATGGCCCCTGCGCACATGGTGCAAGGCTCTAACGTAACGTACAGGGTACAGTTTTCAAGGCGGTAATTGCCTATTGTTTTGGCAGCATCACGCAAAGCCATGATTTCCGCATGGGCCGTTGGGTCTGTGGTGCCAACAGGACCGTTGCGACCTCTGCCTACAAGGATGCCATCTCGCACAACCACGGCACCCACTGGAACTTCACCGGCCTCACCCGCTTCTTTGGCCAGTGCAATGGCTTTTTGCATCCACTGTAAATCAGTGTTCATGAAGCCAATCCGAGTCGCCGCATCCAAAGGGCCAGAGCTTTTTCAGATTCGTTGCCAGCATCATAAGCAGCATGCATGGCAGCGTGAGCCTCAGGGCGATGCTGGTTGAGCTTGACCTTGGTCTGCACTTTCAATAACTTCATCTCAAAGGCCACGATGGCATTCATCATGGGATGCGTGTAGGTTTCTGGAAGGCCTTGCCATTGCTTCGCATAGGCTGGTTCGTGATCGGCAATCAATTGTTTCAAAAGCGCATCTTTCGCCTCTTCGCCTTCCAAAATACGAACTTCTGCTTTGACATGCACAGCCACATAGCTCCATGTGGGTACCCTGATCAAATCAGGGTAGACGGCAGGTGACATGTAAGCCTGAGGTCCCATGAATGTCAAAAGGACTTCAGGCCGTTTGGACAAGAAGCCAGCATGTGGATTGCCTTTGGCAACATGACCTAGCAACATGTCTTGTTGCGCATCAGTTGAATGGGGCATCAACTTGATGGGAATGTGGCTGATAAATGGAAAACCTTCATCATCGTTCGAAACCAAACTGGCAAATGGATTTTCCAGAATGATGCTTCTAGCATGCTCAGGATGATTGAATTGTTTCGGCAAATACATATCGTTTTTTCGACTATCAAAGCTTAAATATAAGTACCTGCCAAAGTCAGAACCTTGCCACCCGTACGCATCTTAAATCTAGCGACACCTGCGCTTCGAATCGTATTGACCCCGCCCAAATCCAATGCTCTGACGCCCCTTTCGCGCAGCTCTTCAATCGCGCGCCACAAAATCAAATGGTGTGCATTCAGTTCACGGCCTTGATCAGAGGTCCATCCCACTTGGTAGGTGGCCGCTTCGCCATGAATTAAAAACATCATGGCCGCAATACGATCTCTGCCCATATCGCTTCTGAGTGTCAAAATATTTTTGGCGGGTTGCTTGCGAGATTGAACATAGAGGTCAAAAAAAGGAATCGGCAATCCTTCAAGATGTTTATCAACCCTTTGCTGTTTCTCATTGTCCAGCAACCACCTGTACTGACCTTCATTGGTGCCCACACGGTGAACCGTCATGGCGCTTGACTCAGCACTGACCAAACTGGCTCGCCAGCGTCCTTCAAGATGCGTTCGCATCTCGGAAATAGGCTGATCCAAATCGAGCATGACCGTCGACATACCCGACATGATTCTGCGCATGGGGTGCAAGCCGTGGACCTGACCCTGTGCAACTTCTGGCGTGACAGCCATGAAGCGAATACCGGTGAGAGGCAATGATTTCTTCAATGCTTTGTAAACGATGGATTCGGCTTCAGGTGTTAAGGACTTAGACCAAATGGGGCCGCGAGTACAAAGGGCGACAGCACCAAATTTGCCCCACTTCCTGACAATGAACTGCGCTTGGGCTACTTGATGACCTTCATCCACAACACGAGCTCTTAAAACGGGCACACCCAACAATTTCAAACTTGAGCCATAGTCCCACCCTTGCTGCAAAGCCCCAGCCGCCGCTGTGTGAACCGCATCCCATTCTGCAAGGTCATGCCCATCCCAATGCACTATCATTGGCTTACCTTTTTGAAGATTGAAATAAAGCGCAAAAGCATGCTGAAAAAATTCCTTGAAAAACGTCAGGCCCAAACAGTCATGGGCTACAAGCTCAAAGAGCCACGCCCAACTTGGTTGGCAGGATTTTGGGCTGCCGTGTATTTTGGGTTGCCATTTTTTTTATTGACCGTCCTGCTTGATATTGCCATCGAATGGTTTTCAGGCAAGTGTTATGGATTGTGGTGCTATTTTCAATGAACTTTGACATTAAGCTTTGAAAATGCCATCCAGGCTGTCATCCCACCGAAAGCCAGGAAACACGTCTGCAACGCGTGCCTTTGTCAAACCTAAGCTTGCCACCAGCGCTTGAGCAAAAACCCCTCTAAAGTCGTGGTGAACGGGCAAATCTCTGCCCTCATTGAGTTGATTTTGAGCCAGTCCATCCCATTTTCCATGCCATTTTCCTCCCTGTACCCGGTTGCCTAACAGCCACATCACATTGCCATGACCATGGTCAGTGCCCCGCGTTCCGTTTTCAGCGCAAGTTCGGCCAAATTCACTGGCCACAATCACCACATCATTGGGCTCAATGAAAGCCGCTCTGAGTTGAATGAGTGTGTTCGCAAGATTGCTTAAATTGTTGGCCAACAAGCCTGTCACATTGCCTTGATTGATGTGGGTATCCCAGCC
>SXXD01000223.1 GCA_005789685.1 Burkholderiales bacterium | reverse complement strand
TTAGGCATGGCCATTTTTTCGCCATCCCATTGCTGACCACACCAACAGAAACCCTCAGGGTCAATGATGCAAGTACCGGTGCCACAACATCTTGGATCTTCGTTCATATTTTTCCCTTCATGATTAGAGTCATCACCATGGAATAACCTGCCCAGCATGGTCGACAAACTGTGCTCGGCCGTTTGGCTTTAATTCTGACATGACAGCCATCATTTTTGAAACTGATTCTTCTGGCAGCATGGCGCTCTCTGCTGCCACGAAACTAGAAGACAATTTCGATTGAACCGTACCTGGCTGTAAAGCAGCAAAAACACACAATGTTTTTTTTCGAGAAGCCTCAATCGCTGCTGTTTGTAAAAACATATTTCTAGCGGCCTTGGCGGCTCGGTACCCATACCATCCGCCTTTGTGATTGTCTTCAATGCTTCCTACGCGCGCCGACAAAGTGGCATAACAAGATGGCTCTTGACCCAGTAGCAATGGAAAGAAATGCTTCATGAGCAAAGCTGGCCCTACGGCATTCACTTCAAACTGTTTTAAAAGTTGCTTGGCATTCAAGGCCTCCAAGCGCTTTTCAGGACCTTGCCCTTCAATGGTCAATGCGCCTGTGGCATCAATGATCCATTTGAATTGGCATGCGCCAAAGGGGCCCGTCGCACTTTTCAATTGAGCAGCGCAATGCGCCATATCGTCTTCATTTTCCAAATCAAAATGCAATTCACTTTGACGCGACAAACTAACAACCAGCGAGCAGGCAGCATCATTTTGAAAGTGTGAAACGAAGGCGCTTCCGATGGCGCCACTTGCGCCCAACACCAAAGCTTGATATTGGCTCATGAATGACGCGCATCCCATTTGAGCAAATACTTTTGCAAAGTGGGCCGAATGGGCAAGAACATTTTGTAACCCACGTATATGAACCAACTGAAAGGCCACACCGAAAACACCCGGCCTGCCCAGCGCCATCCTCGCAACTCCAACCACAAACGAGCAAATGCAGCACCGCCTTCAAACAAATTGCCCTGCGCATCACGCACATGGAAGATGGCCATGGCTCGCTGGCAACTCAGTCCATCGCCCAGGCTTGAATCGTCGTTAGCCTGAAAATTGACACTCACGTCATGCCAAACCAATTGAGCAGCATCTGGATTGCCTCTGTAAAAGGCAATTTCACGCCGGCACAGCGGACAGCTGCCATCGTAATAAATGGTCAGTGCGGGCATGTCTCAAACTTCACCAGCAGCAATTCTTCTGAGCGCTTGCTCAAAGACTTCTGCAGGTTGACCTCCTGAAATCAGATGCTTGTCATTGATGATGACGGCAGGCACAGAATGAATGCCTGCTTGTTGGTAATGCTGCTCTATCTGCCGTACATCTTGTGCATAGGTGTCAGAAGCCAAAATACCTTGCGCTTCAGCAACATCCAAACCCACTGAGGCTACAACTGCCAACAAAACTTCATCAGATTCAACACGTTCAGCCCGGCCCTGATAAGCCTCAAGCAACGCGCGCTTTAGAGCATGTTGACTGCCTTCAGGCCCTTTGACGCCAGCCCAATGCAGCAAACGGTGTGCGTTGAAGGTGTTGTAAACACGTCCTCTACCGCCTGGATTGAATTGAAAGCCGACTTCTTCGCCTCGGGCCGCAATAGTGGCTCGAATCTGCGCTTGCTGTTCTGGGTTTGAACCGTACTTAGCGGTCAGGTGCTCACCCAAATCCTGCCCCCCTGGCGCCATATGGGGGTTCAACTCAAAGGGTTGAAAATGCAGGTCTGCAGTGACTTCACCCTTAAGTCTGCCTAAGGCTTGCTCCAGCGCACCCAAGCCCACCGCACACCATGGGCAGGCAATGTCAGAGACGAAATCGATTTTCAATGTAGCGGCCATGGCAAAAGTTTTTGGAATAAAAGCGCGATATTGCCTCAAATATTGGAAAATCGGCGATTAGGGCTCAGATTCCATGTTTTCACAAGGGATCTTTGTCAGCCCCACCTCAGAGGATGATCATGAAGATTTTGTGTTTGAACGGCATCAACTTGAATATGTTTGGCAAGCGTGACCCTGCCCAATACGGCACCACCACCTTAGCCGAAATAGATGCGCAAGTGAAAAAGCTCGGCCAAGAATTAGGGGCCAGCGTGGAATGCTTTCAAACCAACTTTGAAGGCGCAATGGCTGAAAAAATTCACCAAGCTCATACCGATGGGGTCGACGCCGTCATGATCAACGCAGGGGCTTGGACACACTACAGCTATGGTATTCGCGACGCCTTGGCCATTCTCAAGTGCCCCGTCATCGAAGTACACATGTCTAACATCCATGCGCGCGAAGCATTCCGGCACCATTCGGTCATTGCAGAAATTGCCAAAGGCCAAATTGCAGGCTTTGGTGTCGACAGTTATTTAATGGGCCTAAGGGCCGCAGTGTCTGCAGCCCAAGACAAGGCCTGAGCTCAGCCCCCTAGAAGGTCTTTTTCAAAGCAAGCTGAAAAGCCTCTGGTGCTTCAAACTGCACCCAATGCCCAGAGCCTGAAACCAACTGCCACGAGGCCAGATGGGGCGTGACTTTTTTGAAGACCTTTTCCACTTCAGACATGCACCCGTTGTAAAGCGCATCCCACTCCCCATAAATGACATGCACAGGACACGCAATGTGCGGCAGGGCATCGGCCACGATGGGCGTGCCCGATAGACGTCTGCGTGGCATTCGATCGCGCGCCACATTCAAGCGGTGCACTGTCACGGCCAATTCATCAAGTTTGCGCTCGTCGTATAGCATCAAGGCCAACAAGTTGTGCCTGTGCGCTTCAGTTTGCAAGTCTTCTGTCGGCAAGTGCCGCCAGCCTTTCAAGGGAACTCTATGGAGCGATTTAATCCCTAAGCCAGGCGATCCCACCAAGATCAAGTTTGTCGCATCCTGAGGATAGGCAGCCAGCCACAGTGCTGCAGTCATGCCGCCAAAAGAAAAGCCTATGAAACTCACATTGTCAGAAGCACGCAGCATTTGCCAAGCCGCATGCAAAGGCTCTATCAATGCATCTACATCGCCACCATTTTCAGGCAAAGCCGAATCGCCAAAGCCCGGCAAATCGACAGCCAGAACATGAAAGCCCTCTGCCACAAGAGGCGCCACACTGTGAATCCAATGCATCCAACTGCCACTGCCACCATGAAGCAACACCAGCGTTGAAGCACCTTTGTCCAATGATTCACGACCCCACTCATGCCAAACCATGGGCCCAGGCAACTGCAGTTGACGACCCGTCAACAAAGAAGTCGCAACTTGAGGTGACAAGCATCGCAAGACTTCGGGCGCTATGTGAATAGGTTCTTGAATCAGGGTCATGACAAACTTGAGGCAGGCATTTCCAGGGATGGCTTCAAGGTGACAGTTGCTCACTACCTGCTGGGTGCTGCAAACGCCAAACGCGATAGGCTGCGGCAGTGGCAATCAGTGCTGCGACCAAGGAAAGCCAATAGACACTTTGCAAACCAAATCGATCACTTAACAAGCCGCCCGTCAAACCACCCAATACGCCAGGAAAGCCATAAGCCACAACGGTGTAAAGCGCTTGACCCCGGCCTCTCAAGCGACCTGGAAAATGGTGCGACAAGAGGGCAATGCAAGCGGTATGGTGGGCTGCAAATGTGAGCGCATGAATGGCTTGCGCCACCAGCAATACCCAAAGCACATCGGCCCACTGCGCTGTCATGCCCATGCGCAAGGCCATGGCCACAGAACACACGACCAACCAAGCCGTCAAGGGCAACTTAGGCATCCATTTGGCTTGGGTGAAAAACCAGCCAATTTCAACAATTACTGAAACTGCCCACAGCATGCCAATCCAAACTTTGCTGTAACCCAAAGAGTCCAAATACAAAGAGAAAAACACATACACACCCATGTGCGACAACACATGAAAAAACGCCGCAATGAAGAACCACATCACAGGCTTTTGACGCAGCACTGGCCAGACAGCGACCTTGGTATCGTTCGAAGGTACCGACTCTTTTAAGTTGGGCAGCATCCAAACACTGGCCGCGACGGCCGCCAAGCTCAGGACGGTCCAACCCGGAAAATGTTGCATGCCGAAATATTCAAACCAGGCACCCGCCAAAAATACCGTGAACAAAAATCCGATCGAGCCAAACAAACGAACACGACCATAACGTTTAGCATCAAAAGCACCGCCCTGACTGACCAAATGAGCCATGGCTGCCTCGCTCATGGGCATCATGGCGCTGGTGTGGGTGAACATGACCAACAACACCAAGCCTAAACCAATAGGACCTAATTCAAAAAACAAAATACAAGCGCACAGCATGGCAGCGGTGGCGCCGTAGCGAAGCAAACTGACGCGCTCTCCTGTGTGGTCGCTGAGCCAACCCCAAGCATAGGGCGCAAACAAACGAGTAGCCGCCTGCACAGA
>SXXD01000222.1 GCA_005789685.1 Burkholderiales bacterium | reverse complement strand
ATGAAACTGTTGAACGCGGTGCCCATTGATGGCAATGGCATGCAGTTCACATGGGAGATGAGCATCGAGCGCGAGGGCTCAGAAAAGCCCGCTTGCATTGCAGAATCTTTGGCGCGTTATTACGTTTAAACCAAGGGTTGAGGCCGCACGGCAAAAGCATTTTGCCGCCATGCTTCATAAACCGTGACCGCCACACTGTTGGACAAGTTCAAGCTGCGCTGACCCTCTAACATAGGTAGCTTCAAGCGATTTTCGGGCGCAAAGCTTTCGCGCAACTCTGGCGCTAGTCCGCGCGTCTCGGCGCCAAACACCAACCAATCGCCTTTTTGAAAAGATGCGTCTTGGACATAACGTGTGCCGCGTGTGGTGAGGGCAAACACGCGCGCTAAGTTGGGTTGTTCGGCGGCTAAAAATTCAGCCCAGTTGGCATGGCGCTTGACCTTGGCGTACTCGTGATAGTCAAGCCCAGCGCGCCGCATGTGCTTGTCATCCATGGAAAAACCCAGCGGCTCAATAAGGTGCAATGCGCAACCTGTGTTGGCCGCAAGGCGAATCACATTGCCCGTGTTGGGCGGAATTTCAGGTTCAACCAAAACAATTTGAAACATGGCGCTATTGTCCTTGCTTTAGCCGGGAGTTCTGGCAAATACCAGGGCTGAAACGTGAGCAGCACCGGCTTGCTTTAAAACCTGTGCCGCTGCATTGAGCGTGGCGCCACTGGTCATGACATCGTCGATGAGCAAGATGCGCTGACCTCTGAGCTTGGCTGCCATGAAAGGGGCTACTGCAAATGCGCCCTTCAAGTTGGTCAGTCTTTCATTCCGGGAAAGGGAGCTTTGTGCCAGGGTGTTGCGCATTCTCAGTAAGCTGCTGGGGTGTGTTTTTTCACGGCTCAATTGCTGCGACAACACCAAGGATTGGTTAAAGCCCCGTTCAGACAGGCGCTTGAACGACAATGGAATAGGAATCAGCACATGCGCTTGCGCAATGGCGTCGGCTACAAAGGGTGCGCTGTGCATCAATAAGGCAAAATGCCTTGCCCAGCCAGGTTGGCTTTGAAACTTGAACTGCGCAATCAGCGAGACCCAAGGCCAGGTGTAAGACATGGCCGCCCAACACGCATGGAGCATGGGTGGGCTTTTAAGGCAAGCAGAGCAAATTTTGAGCGCTGATTCTGCGGCGCATTGTTGGCACCTAGGGACCGGCCGACCAAAAGCGGCCACACACGCATCGCAAATGGCATGAGAGGGCCAAGCTTTGCAAATGGCGCATTGACTAGGGATGTACATTCCAAATCAATATACTTCACGTACTGAACCCATAGCTTTTCAAATTGCTTTCAATCGCATGCCCCAAGAACGCCCCCCAAGCCTAGACCCTATTGCTGCAAGCAGATGGGCTGCAATGGCCTTGGGCCCAAAGCCCTACAAACCAAGTAGCATGACTTCCCCTTGGCTGCACGAAGAAGTGGCAAGGCGAATGGAGGAAAGACTTGAGTTCATTCGTTTGCAACCCAAAAACTGGGTTTGTTGGAATCCGCTGCGTGCCGGTCTCAATGTTTTGGCCTTGCTGCAGCGGCGCTATCCGCAAGCCGTTGGGCATTTGTCGGCAGATCGACAAGATGAAATGGCATGGGTTCAAGCCAATGCATCAGCGCCCTGGTGGAAGCCTTCGACTTGGTTTCAATCGAAGTTAAAAACGGCCCCTTTGAAACCTCGCAGCATGGACATGGTCTGGGCCAACATGTTGCTTCACCAGGCCGCAGACCCTCAGGCCTTATTGGCCGAATGGCATCGTGTTTTGGCTGTTGATGGATTCTTGATGTTTTCATGTTTGGGCCCTGACACCCTTCAAGAATTAAGAACGGTTTACGCCCGCATGGGCTGGCCCATGCCATCGCATGAATTCACCGACATGCACGACTGGGGCGACATGTTGGTGCATGCAGGTTTTGCAGAACCCGTGATGGACATGGAAAAGATCACCTTGACTTACGTCAATCCAGAAAAGCTTGTTGAAGATTTGCGTAAGTTAGGGCGTAATTTTCACGTCAGCAGGTTTGAGGGATTGCGTGGCAAAAACTGGTACAAAAATTTCCAAAATGCCCTTTTGTCATTGGCACAAATTGACCCGGAAGGCCGATTGGCGCTCACTTTCGAGGTGGTTTATGGGCATGCACTTAAACCACAAGCACGCGTCAAAATAACTTCAAAAAGTGAAATTGACTTGGATGACATGCGTCAAATGCTTCAAAACCCCCAAAAGAAACACGATCAAGTTTGATAAAGCTCAAACTAGGCCTTCAACTCGGTTAAAATTCTCCGCGTTAACCCGAATCTCTTTGGTCATTTGAGCGGTCATCGGTGTAACACTGAGCATTCCCTTTTTATAACTGTAGTGGTTTCATTTGAAACTTGGAAGTTTGTGAAAACTATGAAGAGTATTTCCAAAGCATTGTCCTCTTTGCTAAGCAAAGCAGGTATCTGGGCTGGTGCGTGGGTTGCGACTGCAGCTTATGCCGTTAACGATTTGCCTGGCGGCCCCGCTGTCAATCAATTGGACTTTCACCCTGCGGCCTCCAAAATTGCCGAAGAGCAACATTCTCTTCATGTGTTCATGATGGTCTTGTGCTCGGTCATTTTTGTGGCTGTTTTTGCTGTCATGTTCTATTCCATTTGGAAGCACCGCAAATCAGTGGGTCACAAGCCCGCCACGTTCCATGAGTCCATGACGGTTGAAATCATTTGGACCATCGTCCCCTTCATCATCGTGATTTTGATGGCTTTGCCAGCGACCAAAGTGTTGGTGGCCTCCAAAGACACCACCAATGCCGACCTCACCGTCAAGGCCACTGGCTATCAGTGGAAATGGGGCTACGACTACATCAAGGGTGAAGGCGAAGGCATTGGCTTCATCTCTACCTTGGACAATGCGCATCGCGAAATGTCCAATGCAGGCAAGCCTGCTGGCGACGATTACCTGTTGAAGGTAGACAACGCTTTGGTCGTGCCTGTCGGTAAAAAAGTGCGTGTCATTACCACTGCAAACGACGTGATTCACGCATTCGCTGTGCCTTCTTTGGGCATCAAGCAAGATGCTATCCCTGGCTTTGTGCGTGACACTTGGTTCCGTGCAGACCGCGTGGGTGATTTCCACGGTCAGTGCCAAGAGCTGTGCGGCAAAGAACACGCCTACATGCCTATTCATGTGAAGGTTGTCTCTGCTGAAGACTACACAAAGTGGGTTGATGCTGAGAAAAAGAAAATGGCTGCAAAAGCCGATGACCCCACCAAAGTTTGGGCATTGGAAGACTCACTGAAGCGGGGTGAAAAAGTTTACGCAGCCAATTGTGTTGCATGTCACCAAGCTGCTGGCAAGGCTGTTGGCGCCATCAAGGCCCTTGACGGTGCCGCTGTGGTGCTTGACGCGGACAAAGCCAAACAAATCATGATTTTGCTCAATGGCCAAAACAACCAAGCCATGCCTGCATGGAAACAACTGTCCGATACTGAAATTGCGGCAGTGATCACTTTCACGAAAAACAATTGGTCCAACAAGACTGGGCAAGTGGTGCAACCGGCTGAAGTGTTGGCCGCCCGCAAGTAATTTGGTACTTTGAAAAGTATTTAAAGGAAATCAAGATGAGCGCAGTTCTACATCCTCAAGATCATGCCCACGGTCACGATGACCACCACGGTGCCCCAGAAGGTTGGCGCCGTTGGGTGTTTGCCACCAACCACAAAGACATCGGTACTTTGTATTTGCTGTTCAGCTTCACCATGCTCATGATTGGCGGCATTTTGGCTCTGCTCATTCGCGTTGAGTTGTATCAACCAGGTTTGCAATTGGTCAATCCTGAGTTGTTCAATCAACTTACCACCATGCACGGTTTGATCATGGTGTTTGGTGCCATCATGCCGGCCTTTGTGGGCTTTGCCAACTGGATGATTCCTCTGCAAATTGGCGCGGCCGATATGGCCTTTGCCCGCATGAACAACTTCAGCTTCTGGCTCATGATTCCAGCCGCTGTCATGTTGGCAGGCTCCTTCTTCATGCCCGGTGGCGCCCCTGCTGCAGGTTGGACTTTGTATGCACCCCTGACATTGCAAATGGGCCCGTCTATGGACGCTGGCATTTTTGCGTTGCACATCTTGGGCGCCTCGTCCATCATGGGCTCTATCAACATCATCGTGACCATTCTGAACATGCGTGCCCCTGGCATGACGCTCATGAAGATGCCCATGTTTGCTTGGACATGGCTCATTACGGCTTACTTGTTGATTGCTGTGATGCCTGTGTTGGCTGGCGCAATTACCATGACGCTCACTGACCGTCACTTTGGCACCAGCTTCTTCAACCCAGCTGGCGGCGGCGACCCCGTCATGTACCAACACATTTTCTGGTTCTTCGGT
>SXXD01000221.1 GCA_005789685.1 Burkholderiales bacterium | reverse complement strand
TGCCTTGAAACATGCCAAAAAGATCGGTGCTACCGATGCCGGCGCTGAAGCTTCTGAGGGATGTGGGCTGAGCGTGAGTGTGCGCAAGGGTGAGTTAGAAACAGTGGAGCGCAATCGGGACAAGTCCTTGGGCGTCACGGTGTATGTGGGTCACAGACGCGGTAACGCCAGCACGTCTGACTTTTCTGAGGCTGCCATTCAGCAAACCGTTCAAGCTGCCTTCGATATTGCGCGTTTCACCGCTGAAGATCCGACTGCAGGCTTGCCTGATGAAGAAGACATTGCCAAAGTTCAGCCTGAATTGGACTTGTTTCATCCTTGGTCGATCAACAGCGAAGAGGCTGCCAAGTTGGCTTTGGCTTGTGAAGCAGCAGCGCTTAAAACCAGTCGACGCATTACCAACAGTGAAGGCGCTGGGGTGTCTGCCCAGCAAAGTCATTTCTTCAGTGCACACACTCACGGTTTCCGAGGTGGTTATGCCAGTTCCAGGCACAGTATGTCGGTGGCACCCATTGCTTCCTTGCCCGGTAAGAACGCGGAAATGCAGCGTGACGCTTGGTATACCTCCATGCGCGCTGCCGACCAAATGGCCTCGCCTGAAGCGGTGGGACGGTATGCCGCAGAGCGTGCGTTAAGTCGTTTGGGCAGCCGCAAAATACCCACGACAGAGTGCCCTGTTTTGTTTGAATCGCCTGTGGCGGCTGGCTTATTGGGTGGATTTGTGCAGGCTGTGAGTGGCGGATCTTTGTACCGCAAGAGCAGCTTCTTGTTGGACTCAATGGGCAAGCAAGTCTTTCCCAAACACATTGACATTTCGGAAGACCCCCATGTGTTGCGAGGCAAAGGCAGTTCGCCTTTTGACGACGAAGGCGTACGCGGATTGAAGCGGAAAGTGGTGTCGGGTGGTCGCGTCGAAGGCTATTTCTTGAGTAGTTATTCGGCTCGCAAATTGGGCATGAAAACCACGGGCAATGCGGGCGGTTCGCACAACTTGATCATGTCATCAAAATTGACGCGCTCTAGCGATGACCTCAAGGCCATGCTGCAAAAATTGGGCACAGGTTTGTTTGTGATTGAACTCATGGGGCAGGGCGTGAATTACGTCACTGGCGACTACTCGCGCGGTGCATCAGGCTTCTGGGTTGAGAACGGTGAAATTGCTTTCCCAGTTCACGAAATAACCATTGCTGGAAATTTAAAAACCATGTTCAAAGGCATTGAAGCGGTGGGTGCAGATGCCTACAACTATGGCGCCAAAACCATTGGCTCGGTGTTGGTCAATCGGATGAAGATAGCAGGCTCTTAATGTTCGCGCCTGAGTTGTTGGCTGCAATGGCCTCTGGCTGTTGGGCAATTGGTGCTTTGTTCTCTGCCAATGCAGCCTCTCAAATGGGCGCTTTTGCTTTCACGCGATGGCGTTTGTTTTTTGCCATGTGCTTGTTGTGGATCGCTGCATTTTATGTGGGTCGTTGGCATGAACTCACCTTTGAAAGCATCGCATGGCTTTCTGTTTCCAGTTGGATTGGCATCTTGGTGGGCGACACAGCCTTGTTCGTCTGCATGAACAGACTCGGGCCAAGGCGCTCGGGTGTTTTGTTTGCCACTCACGCGCTTTTTTCTGCTTTATTGGCTTGGTTGTTCTTGGGTGAATCCCTGTGGGGCTGGACGCTCATGGGCAGTAGTGTTTTGGTGTCAGGCGTCATGGTGGCCACTTTGTGGGGCCGACGTGAAGAAGAAACTCACGTTTGGGAAAATACCCGTGGCACCCTTTGGATGGGTGTGGCCATGGGTTTGTTGGCGGCTTTGGGTCAAGCTGTTGCCACCCTCATGATGAAGCCTTTGATGAGTACCGGCATCGACGCTGTGTCTGCATCAGCAGTGCGCGCCACAGCCAGCTTTGGTGCTCACCTTTTGTTGTTGTGGTTTGGCTTGGGCTTGTCTAAATTGAAGAACCCGCTCAATTGGAAAATCTTGCTCAACACGGCCTTAAGCGCCACTGTGTCCATGGTGATTGGCATGACCTTGATACTTCAAGCATTGAAGACGGGGCAGGCCAACTTAGTAGCCATCTTTTCTTCCATCGCACCGGTTTTGTTGTTGCCCCTTTTGTGGATCGTCTACCGCCGCAAACCTGCATCTGGCGCTTGGTGGGGCGGCGCCATGACCGTGATCGGCAGCGCCATGATCGTGAGCGCAAAAATTTAATCGGGGTCATTCAATTGGGGTCAGAGCAACATTAATTTCCAATCAAAGGGGATAAAGGCTAAGGGGGGCTGACGATTTGTGGTACCCCACCATGAGGAAGCCCCCCTTAGCCTTTATCCCCTTTGATTGACCAAATTAATGTTGCTCTGACCCCAATTAAATGACCTCAATTAAATTACCCTGCGAGTGCGGCTTTAACTGCTGCAGACACTTGGCCCATGTCGGCTTTGCCGGCCAACTGGGTTTTGACAGCACCCATCACTTTGCCCATATCACCAGGGCCTGAGGCGCCCAAGGAAGCAACGATGGCTTGAACTGCAGCAGTCACTTCTTCGGTCGACATGCGGGCTGGCAAGTATGCTTGCAACACCACCATCTCTGCCTTTTCGATGTCCACCAAATCTTGACGAGCCGCCAATTCAAACGCAGCTATAGAGTCTTTGCGCTGCTTCACCAGTTTGTCCAAGATGACCACAATGGCAGCATCGTCCAACACCACGCGCTCGTCCACTTCCTTTTGCTTCATGGCCGACAACAGCAAACGAATGGTGCCCAAACGCGCAGTGTCTTTGGCGCGCATGGCGTTCTTCATGTCTTCGGTGATTTGGTCTTTGAGGCTCATGGTGTTTCCTAAAGTGGATGAACGCTGGCTTGAATTAAAAAAGCCCGCTTGAGCGTCCTCCAGCGGGCTTTGCTAGGCCCGAGAGGGCTTCGCAGGTTCAAAAATTCAGGCGAATCTTTGAACGAAGTGAACTTTCTGCCGAAGCAGATTAGTACATCTTCTTGGGCAATTGCATGCTGCGCACACGCTTGTAATGGCGCTTTACAGCGGCTGCTTTTTTGCGCTTGCGTTCTGTGGTGGGCTTTTCATAAAACTCACGGGCACGCAGGTCGGTCAACAGACCGAGTTTTTCAATGGTGCGTTTGAAGCGGCGAAGTGCTACGTCAAACGGCTCGTTTTCTTTCACGCGAATG